>CAMCZJ010000273.1 GCA_945886995.1 Asaia bogorensis | reverse complement strand
TGACCGGCCCGATCCTGGCCGATATCTACCTTGGCAAGATCACGCGCTGGAATGACGCAGCAATTGTTGCGATCAACCCAGGGCTTCCGCTGCCGAACCTGGCTATTGCGCCGGCCTATCGCGCGGATGGCTCCGGCACTACCTTTGTGTGGGTTTCCTACCTTGCGGCGGTATCGCCGGAGTGGAAGGAAAAAGTGGGCGTTGGCACTTCAGTGCGCTTCCCCGCCGGTACCGGCGCGCGCGGCAATGAAGGTGTAGCCGGCACGGTGCGCAATGTGCGCGGCGCGATCGGCTATGTGGAAAACGCCTATGCCATCACGAATAAGCTGGTTTCCACCCAATTGCTGAACAAGGCCGGCAATTTCGTGAAGCCAGATCACAAGGCTTTCATGGCCGCCGCTTCTGCCGCCGATTGGTCTGTGCCTGGCTTTGCTGCCAATGTGATTGACCAGGCTGGCCCGGAATCCTGGCCGATTGTGGCGCCGACCTTCATTCTGATCCCGACCAACCCGACAGACGCCGCGCGCAGCGCCAGTGTGCGCCGCTTCTTCGATTGGGCCTTTACCAATGGCAGCAAGCTGGCCGAAGAATTGGAATACATCCCGCTGCCAGAATCAGTGCATAACGCGGTCAGGGCGTCCTGGCGGCAAAGCTTCCCTGGCTAAGTCGTTTTCTCTACACCCGCAGGCTAGGCTTGCCTGCGGGTCGTCTTTCACAGCGTAACCCCGGGGGTGTTCCTTGGCGTCCGAAAGCGTAATGCCCATGAGGGCAACACGGCGTCCCAGTGGCCTGGGCGATAAAATCTTCGCCCTGCTCTGCCAGTCTGCCGGTATTCTAGTGCTGATCCTGCTTGGCGCGCTGATCATTGAGCTCTTCATCGCGGGCCTGCCAGCCTTTCGCGCCTTTGGTCTTGCCTTCGTGACCTCCACAGATTGGGACCCGGTGCAGGAATTATTCGGCGCCGGTGTTTCCATCTACGGCACCATTGTCACCGCGGTGCTCGCTATCATCCTGGCCGTGCCCTTGGCATTTGGCGTGGCCTTCTTCCTGACGGAATTGGCGCCGCCATGGATGCGGCGTCCGGTTGGCACGGCGGTGGAGCTTTTGGCCGCGGTACCATCCATCATTTACGGCATGTGGGGCTTCTTTGTTATCGCGCCCGCTTTCGCGCGGAATGTTCAGCCCTGGATCATTGAAAACATCGGCGAATGGCCGCTCATCGGCTTCCTGTTTCAAGGAGCGCCCTTCGGCACTGGGCTGTTCACCGCGGCCTTCATCCTGGCCATCATGGTGCTGCCCTTCATTGCCGCCACCATGCGCGATGTCTTTGAACAAGTGCCTCCTGTTTTCAAGGAAAGTGCCTATGGGCTTGGGGCCACCCGCTGGGAAGTGATGAAGGGTGTCGTCATTCCCTATACGCGGATTTCCGTGGTGGGCGGCATTATGCTCGGCCTTGGGCGGGCTTTGGGTGAGACCATGGCGGTAACCTTCGTGATCGGCAATGCGAACCGCATTTCAACCTCGCTATTTGGTCCGGGGAATACGATTGCATCGCTGGTGGCGCTTGAATTCGGTGAAAGTGAGATCGGTAGCCTTAAGCTGTCATCGCTGCTGGCGCTTGGCTTCATCCTGTTCTTGCTGTCTTTCGTGGTGCTGGCAACATCCCGCTATCTGCTGCGTTCGCGGCTGAAGGTCTGAACCATGTCGCTTTCGCTTTCTTCCCTGCCCCATCCCGGCCCGCGCAAGGACGCCGCCATGGCGGCACGGCTTGGTGCCTCCCGCAAGCGGGCAGACATCATCATTCGCACGCTTTGCATCGCGGCCACGGTGATTGGCCTTGTGTTGCTGGCGTCCATTCTGATCACACTTTTCTATCGCGGATTTGAAGCCCTGTCGCTGCGAGTCTTCACCCATAACACGGCCCCACCGGGTTCTGAGGGTGGCTTGCTTAACGCCATTGTAGGCAGCCTTATCCAATCCCTGATTGGCACCGCGATTGGCACGCCGATCGGTATGCTGGTTGGAACTTACTTGGCCGAATACGCCAAGGATTCCTGGCTGGGTAACGCCGTGCGGTTTGTCTCAGACATTCTGCTTTCCGCACCCTCCATCCTGATTGGGCTTTTTGTCTATCAGATCCTGGTGCTACCTTTCGGTGGATTTTCTGGCTGGGCCGGTGTTGCTGCGCTTGCCATCATCGTCATTCCCATTGTGGTGCGCACCACGGAAGACATGCTTCAATTGATCCCGAATACGCTGCGTGAAGCAGTGATGGGGCTTGGTGCGCCGAAGTGGAAAATGATTGTGCTGGTCTGCTGGCGTTCCGCCATCGCCGGCATCCTGACCGGCATTCTGCTGGCCGTGGCGCGTGTGGCAGGCGAAACCGCGCCGCTGCTGTTCACCTCACTCGGCAATAATGCGTGGTCCACGGACCTCTCAAAGCCGATGGCGAGCCTGCCGGTGACGATCTATTCCTTCGCCGGTTCACCCTTTGAAGATTGGATTTCGCTGGCCTGGGCTGGCGCGCTTCTGATCACACTTAGCGTTCTTTGCCTCAACATCCTTGCGCGCACATTGTTGCGCAGCCGCACATGACCGGAAGGACGGAACCATGAGCCTTTCAACAGAAACACAAAACCAGCCTACCGGCTCGGCAAGCTTCGGCGGGTTGCAGGCGCGTTCTGAAGCCGCGCTGAATGATGCGCGTGTGGCCATTCGCAACCTGGATTTCTTCTATGGCGATAACCGCGCGCTGAAGGGCATTAATCTTGATCTGCCGGACCGTCAGGTTACCGGCATGATTGGGCCTTCAGGCTGCGGCAAATCCACCTTGCTGCGCATTTTGAACCGGATGTTCAGCCTTT
This sequence comes from Asaia bogorensis, assembly GCA_945886995.1. Classification (GTDB taxonomy): domain Bacteria; phylum Pseudomonadota; class Alphaproteobacteria; order Acetobacterales; family Acetobacteraceae; genus Neoroseomonas; species Neoroseomonas bogorensis_A. The sequence continues at coordinate 1,265 of CAMCZJ010000273.1, read as the reverse complement.
ACCCCGGTCAGCGCGCGACTGGTGAGGTGCTGATGGATGGACAGAACATCATCTCGGACGCGGTGGCTTTGAATGATCTCCGCGCCAAGGTCGGCATGGTCTTTCAAAAACCCACGCCCTTTCCGATGACGATTTACGATAACATTGCCTTCGGTATCAAACTTCATGAAAAGCTCTCCAAATCCGAAATGGGTGAGCGGATTGAATGGGCGCTGACCCGTGCCGCGCTTTGGAATGAAGTGAAGGACCGGCTGGATAAATCCGCCCTTGGCCTTTCTGGTGGGCAGCAGCAGCGGCTTTGCATCGCGCGCACCATCGCCGTACGGCCTGAGGTGATCCTGTTCGATGAACCAACCTCCGCCCTTGACCCCATCAGCACCTTGAAGATCGAGGAGCTGATTGACGAATTGAAGCGCGACTTCACCATTGCAATCGTTACGCACAACATGCAGCAAGCAGCGCGTTGCGCAGATCAGGTGGCTTTTTTCTACCTGGGTGAGTTGATTGAAGTGGCGCCGGCGGCGCAGTTGTTCACCGCGCCCAAGCACCCGAAGACGCAAGAATACATCACCGGCCGGTTTGGCTAAGCCAGGCATAGGCAGGAGCAAGACACATGCCAACAGACCATATCGTCCGCAGCTATGATGAGGATTTGCGCAAGCTGCGCGACATGATCGCGCGCATGGGCGGGCTGGTGGAACGCCAGGTCGCCGATGCCACCCGCGCCCTGGTGCGCCGGGACAGTTATCTGGCCGGCGAAGTGGTGCAGCGCGATCTCCAGATTGACCAGCTTGAACGCGAAATCGACGGCTTTTGCGTCGCGCTGCTCGCGCTGCGTCAGCCCATGGCCGCGGATTTGCGTCTGATCATCGCCTGCATGAAGGTTTCCAATGATCTGGAACGTATCGGCGATTACTCGGCCAATGCGGCCAAGCGTTCCATCGTTCTTGCCTCCTTGCCTGGGCTTGGCAGCATGAATGGCTTTATACGGATGGCGCAGCTTGTGCAGGAAAACCTGAAGGCCGCCATGGATGCGCTGGTGCATAGCGATGCCGATGCTGCCGAACGCGTCTGGGGCGCGGATGAACCGGTGGATGAAATCTATAACGGCATTTTCCGCGAAATGCTGACGCATATGATGGAAGACCCGCGCAATATCACCGCCGCGACGCATTTATTGTTCATCGCCAAAAATCTGGAACGCATCGGCGATCATACTACGAATATCGCTGAACGCATCCACTTCGCCGTACGCGGCGAAACCC
>CAMCZJ010000272.1 GCA_945886995.1 Asaia bogorensis | reverse complement strand
GCAGGCGCCGGCGCAAGCCGCCGCGCCACCGCCGGCTGCCGCGCGCACGCCGCCGCCACCTCCGCCGCCATCACCACCCGCCATGGCCCCAGCGCCGCGCGCACCCTTTGGCGGGGCGGCTTGGCTTTTGCCGCTGCTGTCACTGGTGGCGCTGACCTTCCTGGCGCTCGGCTTCTGGCTCGCCTGGACGCAGATGCAGCGCGATTTGGCGGGGCAGCAGCAAACCGTCTCGATCGTGGATGATGCCGCAACCCGCAACGCGATCCGCCTGCAACGCGAAACCAATGAGGCGTTGGAACGCGACCTGGAACGCATGCGCCGCCTGGCCGCGACGCCCAATGTCTGCACGCCGGAAGGCCCGCTCGGCCTGAACCCACCGCCGGAACGCCAGCCGGTGCGGCCTGAGGCCGTGCCCCCCGCCATCCCGCAGCGCCAGGGCGAAGCCCCGCGGCCCTTCAGTGGCTCCCTCGCGCAATTGCTGGAACATGCAACTGTGATGATCGCTTCTGCCGGGCCGTCGGGGATTGGCCATGGCAGCGGGTTTTTCATTGCGGGCGATCTGGTGCTGACAAACGCGCATGTCGTGCAGCAGGCCGACCCGAACCAGATTTTCGTCATGTCGCGCGCCATGGGCCGCGCGGTGAAGGCGCAGCTGGTCAGCATGACGCGCGGCGCGGGCGGTGGCCCGGTTGAACCAGGCATGCTGGATGTCGCGCTGCTCCGGCTGCCGGAAGCGGTCGCAGGTGCGCAGCCACTCGCACTGACGCCCACCGCCGATAAGCTTCTGGATGTGGTGGCGGCGGGGTATCCGGCGTCCGTCGTGCAGGTCGAACAGGGCATGCAGGAATTGCAGCAGGGCCGACTTGGCACGCCACCGGAATTGGTGCTGACGCGGGGTAGCATCAGCACCATCCAGCGCCTGGAAAACGGCTTGGTGGTCATGCCGCATTCCGCCGATATCTCGCCGGGGAATTCCGGCGGGCCGCTCGTGGATACATGCGGGCGCGTGGTTGGCATCAATACTTTCGTCAGCTTCGCGACCCAGGTCGCGGATCGCGTGAAATACGCGCAAAAGACCGAAAGCCTGCTGCCCTGGCTGCAACAGCAGAATGTGCAGGCGGCAGTGCAGACCGAAGCCTGCCAGCCCATAACCCCCGGCCTGCCGGCAACTCCTCAGCCACCCAGCAATACGCCTTCTACGCCAGCACCCCCCACCCCCGCGGCCCCTTCCGGGGCCGGGGCACCGCGCTAAGCCGGCGCCGCGCGCATGTCAGGTTCCGGCGATGGCAGCCTGATTGCCACCACCCGCAATGCGGAATTGCAGGTGCTGGGCACGGGCGGGCAGCTTGCGGTCCAGGCCTGGGACCAAATCACGGGCTATTTGCGCCGCGCGCGCAGCCCCGCCCATGCCGCGCTTTTCGCCGAACCCAATCCGGACCCGGATCGCGGCATCACGGATTGGTATGCGGCGGGTCAGGGCGCCGCACCGCCGCTGGAATCCCTGCCCGAAGCCGCGCAGGAAGCGGCACGCGCGGCTTTCACGCGGCTTTACGGCGATATCCGCGAGGAAGCCGAGCGGCTCCGCGCCAGCACCCGCGAAAGTGAGCGGTTTCTTGGCGAATTGCTGGCGCTTGCGCTGATCACGCCCGCCACGGATTGCCTGCGCGTGGTGGGCGGCCAGCCTGTGCTGGTCGCTTGGGGCCATGCCAAGCTGGGTGAGGCCCCCAGCCCCGAATTGCTGATCGGCATGACGCGCCGGCGCGGTGGCGCGGGGCCGATGCAGATTGTGGGGCCGCCCGCGGCGCCGCCTGAGAAACGATCATGGCTATCCTGGCTGCTCGGCTTGCTGGGGCTTTTGTTATTGTTGCTTTTGCTGCTGCTGCTGTGGCGCGACCCCTTTGGCTGGTTCAAGGCCACGTTACCGCAATGCGTGGTGCAGCCAGGCAATGCGGAATTGCTGGATGAACTGCGCGCGGCGCAAGCACGCGAAGCGGCGCTGCGCGCTGATATCGCGGGCGAAATGCTGCGGCTTGGGGATAGGCGCACCGCCTGCCCGCCGCCCGAGCCGCCGCCACCGCCGCCGCCGCGCCGTGTGGAGCAACCCCCGCCGCCACCGCCGCCACGTCAGGAAGATGCGGAACGCGCGCGGCGCGAAGGGGCGCGCAGCGGGCGGGTGCAGATCATCCTTGCCTGGGATGATCGCAATGATCTTGACCTGATGATGATTTGCCCGAATGGCGAGCGGCTTTTTTTCGACCATCGCCAAGCCTGTGGTGCCGTCTTGGATGTGGACCGCAATGCGGGCAATAGCGCGCTGTCGCCGACCCCGGTGGAAAACATCGTCTTCGCGGCGGAACCGGCGCCGGGGCGTTATCGCATCATCGTCTGGCATTTCCGGAACAACCCACCTGCACCGGCTTCTTCACCCTATCGCGTGACGGTGAAGCGCGAAGGCCGGCCGGATCAGGTATTCACCGGGCGCGTCGCGGCCGGGCAGCAGGTTGAGGCAGGGCATTTCGATGTGCCCTGATGCGCCATGCAGCCGCTGATCACGCTACCGCTTGATGGCTACCGCGCAATCCTGCCGGCGGGGTTGGATCATGCTGCCGCGCATCGCGCCCTGACCACGCTGCTGGTTGAAGCTCTGGGCGCCGAGGTCGCGGGTTTCTTCGCCCCGGTCAGTACAACCGAACATGGCCTGACCTTCTTCGCCCCCGAAGGCCGCGTGGCACGCTTTGCGGAACTGGACGCAACGGGGCGCGACAGGCTGCGGGCCGAAATCGGGCGGATCATCAGCGCGCTTCGGCGCGCCGCCGCCCTGGCCGCGGCGAATGATCCTCAGGTTTCCGGGCATCTGCCCGCGCTGGTCGCCGCCGCGATTGAAATCCCAAGCTTTGAGCAGGTTTTCGCCCATGAAGGCCGGCCCGTGCTGGCGGGCTGGGGCGCCGCACCGGCCAATGCGCCCGGCGGGCTTGGCCTGCTGCGTGATTTGGATGATGGCAAGCCCGCCGAAGCACCTGCCCGCACACCGCTTGCCGCACTTGGCGCGGCCTTGCTGGCGCTGTTCCTGCTGGGCGCCTTGGCGGCCTTTGCCGCGCCCTGGGTCGCGCGTTGGATGGCGCCGGAACCCGGCATGTGCCGCGTGGCGCAAGGCGATCTGGACGCCATGCAAACCCTGCTGCTGGAAAAGGAGCGGGAGAGGGAACTCCGCAACCGCCTGGCCGCATTGGAAGAGGAGCTTGGCCGCCGCCGCGCCGCCTGCGCGCTGCCGGAACCGCCACCCCCACCGCCGCCGCCACGCCCGGCCCCGGAACCCCCGCGCCAGCCGGAACCCCAGCCAGAACCACCCCGCCCAGAGGAACCGCCGCCGGAAGAACTGCCCCTGCCGCCGACACCCCCGCCACAGCCGCCCCCGCCACCACCGCGGCCCACCCCACCGCCCCGGCCCGCCGAAAGGCCGCTGGAACGCCCACCGAATGTGGAACCCTGCAATACCGAAGTGCAGAGCGGCGGGCGCGGCATTACCGAAACGCGGCATTATCTGGGGCCGACACCGGGGCGGGTGAGCATCCCCTTCAACACCCGCATCGAACCGGACCGCATCCGCGTCTATCACCGGGGGCGCTTGCTTTCGGAAACACCGGGCTTTGTTTCCGGCAATGGCAGCATGTCCTTTGATTGGAACCCGCCGCCGGGCGGTTCGGCTGAGGATTACGTGGTAACCGTGGAAGTCATGGGCACACCGGGGTCACCCTCCACCCGTTGGGATTACCGCATTGGGTGCCCCGGCGGTGGCCGGTGACGAGTTTGCAATCATTTCGCCGCAAAATAGCGCTGCTCATGCCATAGTGCTGCGCCTTGATACTTATCACTGATGGAAGGGAAATTTCGCCCATGACCGTGCTCGCCCAGGCCCGCCGCAAACCCGCTTTAAAGGGTGCGGTGGCGCTGCTTTCACTCTCCCTGCTGCTGCCCGCCTGCCAAAGCCCCACCACCGGCGCTGGCGGCCAGCCGCTGACGGCGGAACAACAGGCCATGCGCCAGCAATCGCAGCGCTGGAACCAAACAGCGGCGACGGGTGCGCTGGCGGGTGCCGCGATGGGTGCTGCGGGTGCCGCAGCTTTGGGCCGCGGCAATACCGGGCAGAATGCGCTGATCGGCGCAGGCATTGGCGCGTTGGTTGGGCTGGCCGCCGGCATGGCGGTGGCGGAACGCAATCTTGGCTTTGAAAATCGCGAAGCGAATGCTTCGCAGCGCATCCAATCCGCG
>CAMCZJ010000271.1 GCA_945886995.1 Asaia bogorensis | reverse complement strand
AGCAAGGGCTGCAGAATGCCGTGTTCGGTGATGGAGGCGGCAAGTTCTTGCAGCGCTTGGCGGTCAGGTTCCATCCGCGGCTGAAAAGGGCCGGGTTCAATCATGGCAATCGGCAGGCTGCGCGGCGGGCCGGCAGTTGGGGTGTTTGGAGCTGGTGCATCCCCCATAAGGGCCGAGAGACCCATGCCGAGCCGAGCGGGCTTTTTCATTCGGCCGTTTCCTTTGGCTGCTTCTGGCGGCGGATCCATTCCTGCGCGAGCGCAACATAAGCTTCCGCGCCGGCGGAGCGATGGTCATAAACCAATACGGGCAGCCCGTGCGAGGGCGCTTCAGTGATACGAATGTTACGAGGAATCACTGTTTCATAAACCTTGTCACCGAAGAAGGCGCGTACATCAGCCGCCACGAGTTCAGATAAATTATTTCGTTTGTCGAACATCGTAAGGATTATGCCGCCCAAGATGAGCTTAGGGTTCAGGCTTTTGCTGACCCGTTCGATAGTCCGCGTGATTTGGGAGACACCTTCAAGGGCAAAGAATTCGCATTGCAGGGGCACCAATACCTCATCCGCCGCAACAAGTGCATTCAGTGTGATGAGACCAAGCGATGGTGGGCAATCAATGATGATGAGGTCGGTGCCGGCCAACGTATCACCCGCGGTTTCCAGGGCGTTCAGTAAGCGCCTTTCGCGGGCCTCGACATCAATCAGCTCAATCTCGGCGCCAGCCAAATCAGCATCGGCGGGCAGCAGATCAAGCTGTGGAATACGCGAAGGCTTGATCAATTCCGCCAAGGGCGCGGCGCCCACCAGCAAGGCGTAGCTGCCCTGGCCCCGTTCCTGCCGCGGCAGGCCAAGCCCAGTGGAAGCATTGCCCTGCGGGTCAAGGTCAATCAGCAAAACCTTACGTGTGGTGGCCAGGGCCGTCGCAAGGTTGATCGCGGTCGTGGTCTTGCCCACCCCGCCCTTTTGGTTGGCGATGGCGATGATTTTGGGCCTGGCAGGCTTAGGGTCTGTCACGATGAATGTTGCTCAGGCGCAGGATGGTTGCTTCGGGATTGGTGGTGCTTGAAAAGCGCTCACAGGTGAAGTGCCAGCCAAGGGCAGCTTCCGTCAACTCTTTCTCGGCGGTCTTGCCTTTTGGGAATATCGCCACGCCACCCGAGGCCAGGAAATCCGCCGCATAGGGCAGCAAGGCGACCAGGGGGGCAAAGGCGCGGGCCGTGATGGCCGAAAGCGGCGGGAGCTTAGCGTTCTCCGCGCGGCAAGCATGTACGCGGACCATAGGCAGCTTCAAATGGGCGCTTGCTTCTACCAGAAAGGCGGCCTTGCGTTTGTCTGACTCTATCAAATGGATTTCGCGTTCTGGCCGCAAAATAGCGAGCACCAAGCCCGGCAAGCCAGCACCCGAGCCGATATCAGCGATCGGCCCTTCAGATGGCAGAAGCGGCAGCAATTGCGCACAATCCACAATGTGCCGCTGGTCTATTTCAGTAGCGGTTTGTCCTGAAATTAAGTTGATGCGGGTATTCCAGCGCAGCAGCAAATCTCGATAGGCTGCAAACCGCGCTTCGGTCTCTGGGGCCTGTTTCACGTGAAACGCTGCGTGTCGCGCCGCAGATGGACGGCAAGCGCCGCCAGTGCTGCCGGGGTGACGCCCTGAACGCGGCCGGCGGCGCCAAGCGTGGCTGGGCGCGCGGACTTCAGACGCTGCCGCATTTCGGCAGAAAGCCCATCCACCGCGTCGAAATCCAGGGTTGTTGCAATGACGGCCTTCTCCTCACGCTCAAGCAGGCGCCGTTCTGCCTCCTGCCGGCGCAAATAGGGGGCGTAGAGGGCTTCGGCTTCCAACTGCGCGCGAATGGCCGGCGCCAAGCCACGCAACCAGGGAAAGGCCGCCTCGACCCGATCTGTCGCCACGTCTGGCAGCGCCAGCACTTCAAGTACCGACCGACGTCGCCCATCTTGGTTCACCACTACCCCAAACCCAAACAGGGCCGCTGGGGAGGCACCATCAGTGCCAGCGCGTGCTAAGGCCCCCGAAACCGCTTCGGCAAAGACACGGTGGCGCGCCGCACGCTCAGGCCCCACACAGCCCCAGGCAATGCCACGCTCAGTAAGCCGCAGCCCCGCATTATCGGCCCGAAGCGACAGCCGATGTTCCGCGCGCGCGGTCAGCATGCGGTAGGGTTCTGAGACGCCCTGGAGCGTCAGATCATCCACCAGAACGCCGATATAGGCATCACTGCGACTAAGGACCGCATCGGGTGCGGCGCCAGAGGCGCGACGGGCAGCATTGATCCCGGCCATCAATCCCTGTGCACCGGCTTCCTCATACCCCGTAGTACCATTGACCTGCCCGGCAAGAAAAAGGCGGGGCACCTGCCTAAGTTCCAATGCTGGAGTCAGGGCACGGGGGTCTATGTGGTCATATTCGATTGCGTAGCCTGGCCGCAGAATGCGGGCCTTGGCCAGACCTGGAATAGAGGCGACAACCCGCTCCTGAACTTCCTCCGAAAGGCTGGTCGAAATTCCATTGGGATAGACCGTCGGGTCATCAAGCCCTTCAGGTTCCAGGAAAATCTGATGCCGCTCCCGTTCGGCAAAACGCACCACCTTGTCTTCGATGGAGGGGCAATACCGCGGTCCAACCCCCTGGATCCGCCCGCCATAGACCGCGCTTGATTGAAGGTTTGCGCGGATGATCGCGTGTGTCTCCGGCGTTGTTGCCGTAATGCCGCAAGACACCTGTGGATTGGTAATACGCTCGGTCAGCCAGGAAAGCGGCTCGGGCTTGTCATCCCCTGGCTGCGCTTCCAGGGCCGCCCAATCAATGGTTCGCCCATCAAGTCGGGGTGGCGTCCCGGTCTTGAGGCGCGCGAGCGGCAGGCCGAGACGCTCAAACGCAAGGGCCAAACCAATTGCTGGCGCATCGCCCACGCGGCCCGCAGGGAAGCGCTTCTCGCCAATATGGATTTCGCCGCGCAGAAATGTTCCTGTGGTGATGATCGCGGCCCCACAGCGAATACGCTGACCATCGCCGGTAATGATGGCGGCGAGCCCACCAGCTTGGTCAAGTTCCAGCCCCTCAGCGCCGCCCGCCATGATGGTAAGGCCGGGCTGCGCACGCAGCAGCGCCTGTACCGCTTCGCGATAAAGTCGCCGATCTGCCTGGGCGCGCGGCCCGCGAACCGCCGGGCCTTTGGAGAGGTTCAGCATTTTGACGTGAATGGCCGCCGCATCCGCCGCGCGGGCCATAATGCCGTCAAGCGCATCAATTTCGCGGACCAGATGCCCCTTCCCCACCCCGCCAATGGCTGGGTTGCAGGACATTTCGCCAATGGTTTCAATCTTATGGGTCAGCAACAGCGTGCGCGCACCACAGCGCGCTGCCGCCGCCGCAGCCTCACAGCCGGCGTGGCCGCCACCCACTACCACAACATCAAAGGTCAAATCCGCACCCATCATGCGCCGCCTATATCAGCATTACTTGCCGATACAGAAGTCCCGGAAGACGATATCGAGAATTTCCTCGACACCAACGCGCCCCGTCAGGCGGCCAAGGGCGAAAAGCGCGGCGCGCAGGGCCTCAGCCGTCAGTTCCGGAAGGGTGGCCTGCTCCGCCTCGGCCAGTAGGGTCGCCGCTTCGGTAAGTGCCGCCCGATGGCGCGGTCGCGTCAGTTGATTGCCCTGCCCGGCACCCGTCAGGCGGAGTGCGGCTTCAGCAAGTTGGTCCCGCAGCGCCAACAGCCCCGTACCCTCACGCGCGGAAACCGCCATGCTTGCAACACCGGCGATCTGGCCCGACGCCGGCGCCAAGTCGCATTTATTGACCAGCACCAGAGTTTCCGGCCGCACCCAGCGGAGCGTCTCGGCATCTTGGGGCTGGTCGGCGGCGAAGACTGTGATGACCAACTGGGCCTCCTGCGCGCGGCGCTCAGCACGCTTGATCCCCTCTGCCTCGATCTCATCGCCGGCCTCTCTCAGGCCCGCCGTGTCAGAAAGCGTCACGGGCACGCCGGCCAGATCGAGCCGCGCTTCCACGATATCACGCGTGGTCCCCGCCCTGGCCGAGACAATCGCTGCCTCCCGTCCAACCAAGGCATTGAGAAGGGAAGATTTTCCAGCATTCGGTGCGCCAATGATGGCGAAGACCAAACCCTCGCGCAGCAATTCGCCGCGCCGTGCGTCGGCCAAATACACCTCAATTTCAGCGCGCAACTCCCCTGCCCCGGCACGTGCTTTGGCGTCCAGATCGGTGGGCAGGCCGTCCTCAGCGAACTCAATCGCAGCTTCCTGATGTGCCAAAAG
>CAMCZJ010000270.1 GCA_945886995.1 Asaia bogorensis | reverse complement strand
GCGCGGCAGCTCCGCCACGCTTCGGCGCTGGTGGTGGGCGATGCCATGCTGGACCGCTATGTCTATGGCCGGGCGCAGCGCATCAGCCCGGAAGCGCCGGTGCCGGTGCTGACCGTGGAACGCGAAATCGCGATGCCGGGCGGTGCCGGGAATGTGGTGCGCAACCTAACAGCGCTGGGCGCGGCTGTGGCCTTTGTTTCCGTGGTTGGCGATGACCAGGCAGGCAGTGACCTGACCGGGCTGATCGGCGGGCAGCCGGGGGTCGAGCCCTGGTTGCTGGTGCAAACTGGGCGCGCCACCACGACGAAAACGCGCTTTCTGGCCAATGGCCAGCACATGCTGCGTGCGGATCATGAGGAAGTGTCCCCGATCCAGCAGCGGCTTGCGGATAGGCTGGTTCGCATTGCCGGCGATGCCGCTGCGGCCACCACGGTGATGGTGCTGTCAGATTACGGCAAGGGCGTGCTGGCCGGCGATACGGCGACGCGGCTGATCCAGGCGGCGCGGTCCGCCGGGCGGCGCGTGGTGGTGGACCCCAAGGGGCGCGACTATAGCCGCTATGCCGGGGCTGATCTGGTGACACCGAACCGCGCGGAACTTGCGGAAGCGACCGGCATGGCGGTGGATACCGAAGAAAACATCATCGCCGCGCTAAGCGCGTTGCGGGATGCGCATGGCTTTGGCGCCGTGCTTGTGACGCGCAGTGAAGACGGCATGACACTTTTGGAAGGCGACAAGCTGCATCATTTCCCCGCAGAAGCGGCCGAAGTGCAGGATGTGTCTGGCGCGGGTGATACGGTTGTCGCCACCATCGCTGCCGGGCTTGGCGCCAAATTGCCGCTGGCGGTGGCAGTGCGGCTCGCGAATATTGCCGCCGGCATTGCGGTGGGCAAGGTTGGCACTGCGGTCACGCGGGAAGAGGAAATCCTGGAAGCGCTTGGCCCCGAACGCGGGGCGCTCCGCAAGGTCATGTCTCGATCCGCCGCCTTGGAACAGGTGGAACGCTGGCGCCGGCGCGGCTGGCGCGTGGGCTTCACCAATGGCTGCTTTGATCTTTTGCATCCCGGCCATGTGCATTTGCTGGAACAGTCGCGGTCCTGGTGTGACCGGCTGGTGGTGGGCCTGAATAGCGATGATAGCGTGAAGCGCCTGAAAGGCCCATCACGGCCCATTCAGAATGAAGCCGCGCGCGCCGCCGTACTGGCTTCCCTCGCCACCGTGGATTGCGTGACGGTGTTTGATGAGGAAACGCCGCTTGAATTGATCCGGCTATTTCAGCCCGAAGTACTTGTGAAGGGCGCCGATTACACGGTGGAAACCGTGGTGGGGGCAGAGATTGTGCAGGGCTATGGCGGGCAGGTGCGCTTAGCCCAATTGCTGCCGGGCAATAGCACCACCGCCACAGTCGCGCGGATGAAGGGCTGAAAATCGCTACTCTAGCTTGAGCGCGGCATTCATCTCCTGCGCGGTTTCCGGGTCTTGCAGGGCGGCCAGGCGGCCCGCAGCCAGCACGGCGAAGCGGTGCAGCAGCGCGCGGCGACGTGGCGGCGAAAGGCGCATCAGCGGCGCATCGCGGATCACCGCCACTTCCAACCGGTCTGTCACGAGCAGCCCGACATCTTCGGGCAGGATTTCACGCGGGAAATCCACATCCACGGCGAAATAAAGCTGATCGCACCAATCCCGGTAATCCTGCCATTTGTCGTCGGATTCGAAATCCTCGGCACTGGATTTCACTTCAATGGCAATGAAGCGGCCGTCCTCGGCAAGGGCGATGATATCGGGTCGGCGGCTATCGGGCAGCGGCATCTGCGCCACCGGCGCCCAGCCCGCCAGGGCGCAATGGCGCATGGCGGCCCGCACGATGCGATTGGCCCGAAGGGCAGCAGTGATCTTATCCATGAAGCGAATCTTTCAGGCCGAGCGCGGGCCGCGTCAAGGAAAAGATGTGGGCGGGGCGGGGCCAGCAAGCCTCTTCACAAAATCCTTAATGCCATGCTGGCGCAAAGCTGAACTCTCAATTAAAGACCGCCTTTCGCCCCGGATCAGGGGGCTGGTCAGGGGTATTGACCCCAAGCAGAGCATTGAAGAGCGAAAGATATGGGACTGCCCGAAGCGCAAGGTCTTTACGATCCCCGGAACGAGCATGACGCCTGCGGCGTTGGCTTCATTGCGGATATCAAGGGCCGAAAGTCGAACGATATCATCCGCCAAGGCCTGCAAATCCTGGTCAATCTGGACCATCGTGGCGCGGTGGGCGCTGACCCGCTGATGGGTGATGGCGCGGGCTGCCTTATCCAGATGCCCGACAAGCTGCTCCGCCACTGGGCCGAGGGCCAGGGAAAGACCCTGCCCGCGCCTGGCCGCTATGCGGTCGCCATGTGCTTCCTGCCGCGGGATGAGGCTTCCCGCGCGGTCGCGATCCAAAGCATTGAAGGTTATGTGACCGCTGAGCGGCAGACCCTGCTTGGCTGGCGCGATGTGCCGACCACGCTGGATGGCCTGGGCAAGGCGGTGATTGCCAGCATGCCGGTGATCCGCCAGGCGATCATTGCCGCCAGCGACAGCATCAAGGATCAGGACGCGTTTGAGCGGAAGATCCTGACCATCCGCAAGCAGGCGCTGAATAAGTTCCGCGAATTGGCCACCGCCAAGGGGCTGCCGGCGGATGCTGATTTGTACATGCCATCCTTCTCCACCCGTACTGTGGTCTATAAGGGGCTATTGCTCGCGGGGCAGGTTGGCAGCTTCTATGATGATTTGCGCAACCCGCTGACGGAAAGTGCGCTTGCCTTGGTGCATCAGCGCTTTTCAACCAATACCTTCCCGTCGTGGAAGTTGGCGCATCCTTATCGCTTTCTGGCGCATAATGGCGAAATCAATACCGTGCGTGGCAATGTGAATTGGATGTATGCACGGCGCGGTTCCATGTCTTCCCCCCTACTTGGGCCGGATCTGAACAAGATGTGGCCGCTGATACCGCATGGCCAATCCGATACCGCCTGCATAGACAATGCCTTGGAAATCCTGGTGGCGGGCGGTTATTCCTTGTCGCATGCGATGATGATGCTGATCCCGGAAGCCTGGGCCGGTAATCCGCTGATGGACCCGGATCGGCGCGCTTTCTACGAATACCACGCCGCGCTGATGGAACCCTGGGATGGGCCAGCCGCCATTGCCTTCACCGATGGCCGGCAGATTGGCGCCACGCTGGACCGCAATGGCCTGCGCCCAGCGCGCTACATCATCACCCATGATGACAAGGTGGTCTTGGCATCCGAAGTGGGCGTACTGCCAATTCCGGAAGAAAGCATTCGCCACAAATGGCGCCTGCAGCCAGGCCGCATGCTGCTGATTGATCTGGATGCCGGGCGCATCATTGATGATGCCGAAATCAAGCAGAAGCTGGCCAGCGAACACCCCTATGCCGAATGGCTGAAGAACACGCAGTTCAAGCTGGAAGAATTGCCTGGCGTGCCGGCGGAAATGCCGATGGAGCGTACGCAGGACGCCAAGGGCTTGCTGCGTGATCAGCAGGCGTTTGGCTATACGCAGGAAGACCTCAATTTCTTCCTGGAGCCGATGGGGCGTGATGGGGATGACCCGGTCGGTTCCATGGGGACCGATACGCCGCTGGCGGTGCTGTCCAACAAATCCAAGCTGCTGTTCCATTACTTCAAGCAGAATTTCGCGCAGGTCACGAATCCGCCGATTGACCCGATCCGCGAGGAATTGGTGATGTCGCTGGTGTCTATGATCGGGCCGCGGCCCAATCTGCTTGGGCGGCAGGCCGGCCATCATTACCGTCTGGAAGTGGCGCAACCGATCCTGACCAATGAGGATCTGGCGAAGATCAGGGGCATCAAGGCGCTAGCGGGCGATGCCTTCCGGACCCAGACGCTGGATGCCACCTGGCCCGCCAAGGATGGCGCGGATGGGCTGGCGCCGGCTTTGGAGAAATTATGTTCCGCCGCGACGGAAGCGGTTCTGGCCGGGCATAACATCCTGGTGCTGTCTGACCGTGCGGTGTCCGCTGAGCGCATTGCCATTCCTTCGTTGCTGGCAACAGCGGCGGTGCATCATCATTTGATCCGCCAGGGCTTGCGGACTTCCACCGGGCTTGTGGTGGAAACGGGTGAAGCGCGGCAGGTGCATCATTTCTGCGTGCTGGCGGGTTATGGCGCAGAAGCGGTGAACCCCTATCTCGCTTTCGAAACCCTGGAACAAATCCGCCAGCGTTTGGATATGAAGCTGAAGCCTTATGAAGTGCAGAAGAACTTCATCAAGGCGATTGGCAAGGGCGTGATGA
>CAMCZJ010000269.1 GCA_945886995.1 Asaia bogorensis | reverse complement strand
CGTGCTTGTGGCGGCTTTCGTGATGGCTGCGGTGATTTGGGGGGTCACGCGCGGTGGGTCCCGGCAGGCGCCGCTGATTGAAGCGGATGCGCGCCCGATCAAGGTGCGGCCCGATAATCCTGGTGGGCTGAGGGTGCCCAATCAGGATGAGCTGATTTTTGACCGTAATCGCGGCCCACGCAGCCAGGCTTCAGGTGGGCTGGCGCCGGAGGCGGAAAATCCCCGCGTGGATCAACTGCGCGCGCAATTGGCCGAACGCGCCGCGCAGGAAGCCGTGCGAAATGCGCCGCCGCTAAGCCCAGCGCCGGCGCAGCCCGCCGCTTCTGCCACGCCGCAAGCCGCACCCCGCAGCGCGCCGCAAGCGGCCCCAGCCACCCCATCAGCGCCCGCCACCGCTTCCGTTTTGACAGCGCCTAGCCTGCCCGCGCCAGTGGCGGCGAATGCAGAACGCTTTGCGCCTGTGGCAAATGGGCGCGCGCAGGTGCAATTGGGCGCGCTGCCAAGCGAAGCCGCCGCACGCGGCGAATGGGAACGCCTGCAAAAGCGCATGCCGGAATTCCTGGGCAATCGTCGCGTATCTCTGGCGCCTTTTGATCGCGAAGGGCAGACAACGCTTTATCGCATCCGCACCGGCGGCTTTGCCGATGCCGCGACCGCGCGCGCCTTTTGCGAGGAAATGCGCGGGCGCAGCGTGCCCTGCATGGTGATTGGCAGTTAAGTTATATGGCGCCAACACGGGCTGCGATACTCGGCCTTTCCGGGCCGCGGCTGACCGCTGCGGAAGCAGCGCTTTGGCGGAAGTTTCCGCCGCTTGGCGCGATTTTGTTCGCGCGCAATATCCAGAACCCCGAACAGTTGCGCGCGCTGACGAATGATATTCGCGATGTGCTGGGCGCTGTCGCACCGATCCTGATTGACCAGGAAGGTGGGCGCGTGGCGCGGCTGAAGCCTCCCCAGTGGGAGGCATTCCCCGCCGCCGCGCGGTTTGAGGGGCAGCCTGAGATCGCCCAGCGCGCCAATGCGTTTCTGCTGGGGGCGATGTGCCGCGCCGCTGGCTTGGATGTTGTCTGCGCGCCTGTTTTGGATTTGCGCTTGCCCGGCGCACATCAGGTGATTGGGGATCGCGCCTTCAGTGCGGAACCTGAGGAGATTGCGCGGCTAGGTGTTGCGTGCATTGCCGGGCTGCAAGCGGCGGGCTGCATCCCCGTGATCAAGCATATCCCCGGGCATGGCCGCGCTATGGCTGACAGCCATCATGAATTGCCGCGCGTTGCTGTGGGTGTTGAGGCGCTGGCCGATGACATTGCGCCGTTTCGCGCGCTGGCCGGCAGTGGCGCCTGGGCCATGACAGCGCATGTGTTGTATGAGGCTTGGGATGCGCGCCTGCCGGCGACGATTTCTCCTGCCGTGATCCAGCGCGTGATCCGGGGCGAGATTGGCTTTGATGGCCTGCTGATCACGGATGATCTGGCGATGGGGGCACTCGCGGGCATGGCGAATGATCTGGCGGGTGCGGCGCTTTCGGCGGGCTGCGATGTGGTGCTGCATTGCACGGGAAGGCTTGAGGATGCGGCGGCACTGCTGCCCGGTTGCGCGGTGCTGAGCGATGATGCGTTGCGGCGGCTCGCGTTCGCAGATGCGGCGCGGCGTGGGTTTGGCGCGGGGGATGTCGCGGCGCTGCGGGGGGTGCGGGATGGGGTGCTGGCCGCGCCGGTGGTGGCGGTGGCGGCGGCGGATCCGACGGAGCGGGGGTAGGGGCGCGCCCTTGTGCTATTTTTGTTGACAAAAGCCACACAAATTCTTTTCTATTTCTTGTTGGAGAAGGTTACGAACTATGCCCGCTTCCTCGCGCCCCAAGGATGATGTCATTCAAATCCTTGCCTCGGCGGAGGCCAAGGCGCTTTTCAACTGCGCGGCAGCGATGCGCGGGCAGACGCTTTCTGAATTCATGCTGGAAAGCGCGCGTCTGAATGCCTTGGAGAGAAACTTAGATCAGCGCAGCTTCTTCCTGGATGATGTGGCGCATGCGCGTTTTCTGAAGCTTTTGGACGCGCCGCCGGCACCTCCCGCCAAGGCGTGGGCGCGGCTGAACCGAAAAGTGCCCTGGCAGGCGTGAAGCCGCCTTTGATTGCGCCGGCGCGCGTGGTTGGGTGTTTTTTGATAAATGACTGTGGCACGCATGGGTAAGGAGATGCCGCGCTTGACTGAGAAGGACCGTCGGCAGGACGCAATCGACGCTGCGCGTCTCTATTTTTTCGAGGACGGTCTCGACAAAATGACGATTGTGCTTGTGCTTTTCGGCGGCGTAGGGATCGTCGGGCTTCTGTTTTACGGCCGTTATTTCGACCTACTGCTTGCCGCACTTGCGCTGGGCGTGACGACTTTCGCTGTGATGGCTGGCAATATCATCGATAAGGCACGTCGCCGGAGCCTCCTTGCGGACCAAACCGGGCTTGGGCAGACCCTGCACGTGGCCTATCGGGCCTACATCTTCGCGGTGCTGGCAATGTCGGGTTATTTGGTCTTTCGCTATTTCTCCGCGTCCTTTCCCGCGCTGCGCGAAGAGGATGAAGCCCACCATTACGGCTGGATTCTTTGCCTTGTCATCACCTCCGCGCCTGGGATTATCCCGGCCTGGAAACTGCGCGAGTGGACTTTCGCTGGTATTGCAATTCCCATCATGATTCTCGTCAATTGCATTGCAGCCATTGCCGTCCAGGGGGACTTGGATGAGTGGGGTGGCCTGGCGATGGTGTATGTTGTCGGCTTCTGCGTTGCGTTCGGCGTGTCGCTGCTGCCATCGAGGCCCCTGCCTGCACCACCGACATAATGATGTCACGCCTGTAGAAACTTAGGCGTCGATTGGAGCCGATGGCGGGCCGCTTTGTCTGCGCTTCTTTGATGGCGCCGGGGATTGTGTGGGAGAAAGTCGCCGGCGGTTTGCTCGCATCCGGCACGACGCGGCAATGGGCGCCGACCTCCAAAACCTGGCAGGCAGGCGCGGTTTGAGATCGGCGCTGCTCGCGGATGCGTTGGGGAGCTGCCTTGCTGCTTCCGAGATCGCTGGCGTGCGCAGCGTTGTGGCGCATGCAATTGATGAGGAAGCCGCGCGATTTTACGAAGGGCATGGCTTTGTGCGGAGCCCCTCGCGGGAGCGGGTGATGCTGATTGGGGCGGTGCGAAGCCTGCTTGGCCCCAGGCCTGCCTAAACCCGCCCCCGCCACCCGGCCCAAATCACCGCGACGCGATCCGCAACCCCGCGCGGCGCGGGCACCACCTTCCCCGCAGCCAACCTCCGCAGGTCGCGCGCCGCCAGCACAACAGGCAGCGCGGCGGCCATCAGCCCCTTCGGCACATCACGAGGCGCGGTCCGCAATGCCTCCAACCCCTCAGCCGCCATCCCAGCGCAAAGCGCCGAAAGCGCTGGCGCCATAGGCGCGCTGATCACCGCCTCGGCATTCAGCCCCGCAGCCGCCAGCCGATCCCCCGGCAGCAGGCAGCGCCCTTGCGCCGCATGCGCCGTCACGGATCGCAACACCCCCGCCAGCCCATAAGCCGCGCCAAGGGCGCGGAGCTTCTCGGCTTCCTCAGCACTCCCGCCCAAAGCGAGCCCCGCCGCATAGGCAAAGCCGCCGGCGGTGCCGCGCAGCCAGGCCACGAAATCCGCCTCGGTCGGGATGCCGGCTTCCTCGGCCTCCGCCTCACGCGCGTCAATCATGGCGCCAAGCGCCACGGGGTCCAGGCTGCCGGCGGTGATCGCCGCGTGAAGGGGCGCGGCAACCTCATGCCGGCGGGCCGGTTTGCCGGCCTGCGCTTCCTCCAGCGCATCGCGCCACCATTGCAGGCGGATCAGCGCGGCCATGGGGTGGCTCGCGGCTTCGCGGGCGCGGGCCAATTCGTGGTTGAAGGCAATCAAGGTGAAGATCGCCTCTCGCTTTTCCGGCGGCGCGAAAAGCGCGGCCAGGAAACGGTCCGGGTCATGGGCGCGGGCAAAGGCCGCAATCGGGGAAAGGCTCACAGCGGCTGATATGCCTGGGCTCGTGCCGCGCGGGAAGGGTGCGGTTGACGCTTGTGCTGGCCCCGCTTACCTCAGGCTCAGCGTTATTCGCTCATATCTGAGGAACGGAGAAACCCCCATGGCTTTCAGCCTGCCCCCGCTGCCCTATTCCACCAATGCGCTTGCCGCCAATGGCATGTGCCAGGAAACCCTGGAACTGCATCATGGCAAGCATCACAATGCCTATGTCACGGCGCTGAATGGGCTGATTGAAGCCAAGGGCCTGGCTGGCAAATCGCTGGAAGCGATCTGCGCTGAAGCCGGCA
>CAMCZJ010000268.1 GCA_945886995.1 Asaia bogorensis | reverse complement strand
TATCCGCCGCGAAAAAGCGACTTCCAATATCTGCACCGCGCAGGTTCTGCTTGCTGTCATGGCCGGCATGTATGCGGTGTGGCATGGGCCGGAGGGTCTGACGCGCATCGCGAAGCGCGTGCGCTTGCTGGCGCGGCTGGCGGGTGATGCTGCGACGCGGCTTGGCTTTACGCTGCGCCATCAAGGTTTCTTTGATACCATCACGCTGGAAGCTGGCGCGCGCGCCGATGCCGTGATGGCGGCGGCGTTGAAGCACGGCTTCAATCTGCGGCGTTTGGATGATGGCGGTGTTTCCATCGCCATGGATGAAACCGTATCCCGCGATGATCTGACGCGGTTGTTTGCCGTGCTGGCCGAAGCTGCGGGCAAGCCTGCGCCTTCGTTTGATGTGCTGACACTCGCCGGAGATTTGCCGGAGGCTTTGCGCCGCACCTCATCCTTCCTGACGGCTTCCGTCTTCAATAGCCACCATTCCGAACACGGCATGCTGCGCTATATGAAATCACTGGAAGACAAGGATGTCGCGCTCAATCGCAGCATGATCCCGCTCGGGTCCTGCACCATGAAGTTGAACGCAACGGCCGAGATGATTCCGGTGACCTTCCCGGGCTTCGGCAATATCCATCCCTTTGCGCCGGTGGATCAGGCGGCGGGCTACATCACCATGATCCGTCGGCTGGAAGCCTGGTTGGCGCGCATCACCGGTTTTGCGGCCGTGTCCTTGCAACCCAATGCCGGCAGCCAAGGCGAATATGCGGGGCTTCTTGCCATTCGCGCCTGGCATCTTTCGCGCGGCGATGCGGACCGCACCATTTGCCTGATTCCATCAAGCGCGCATGGCACCAACCCGGCATCTGCCGTCATGGCGGGCATGCAGGTGGTGGTCGTTGGCTGCGACCGTGATGGCAATGTGGATATCGCCGATCTGAAGGCGAAGCTCGACCAACACGGCACGAAGCTTGCCGCGTTGATGGTGACCTATCCCAGCACGCATGGCGTTTTTGAAGCCGAGATCAAGGAAATCTGCGCGCTGGTGCACGCCAAGGGTGGGCAGGTTTATATGGATGGCGCCAATATGAATGCGCAGGTGGGGCTCACCAGCCCCGGCGCGATTGGCGCTGATGTGTGCCATTTGAACCTGCACAAGACCTTCTGCATTCCGCATGGTGGCGGCGGGCCTGGTGTGGGGCCAATCGGCGTTGCCGCGCATCTGGCGCCGCATTTGCCCAATCACCCCATGCTGGCGGAAGCCGGGCCTGCCTCAGGCTTTGGTCCTGTGAGTGCGGCGCCTTTCGGTTCCGCTTCCATTCTGCCGATTTCCTACGCCTATATTCGCATGATGGGACCTGAGGCTTTGCGTCGCGCGACCGAGGTTGCCATCCTTTCCGCCAATTATATGGCCAAGCGCTTAGATGGGCATTTCCCGGTGCTCTACAAAGGTGCGAATGGCATGGTCGCGCATGAATGCATCCTGGATTGCCGCGGCTTCCAGCAGGGCGGCGGGGTGCTGGTGGAAGATATCGCCAAGCGCCTGCAGGATTATGGTTTTCACGCGCCCACCATGTCCTGGCCCGTGGCCGGCACGCTGATGGTGGAACCAACCGAAAGCGAACCAAAGGCCGAGATTGATCGCTTCATTGATGCGATGATCGCGATCCGCGCCGAAATCCGCGCCGTGGAACAGGGGCGGATGGACAAAGCGGATAACCCGCTGAAAAACGCGCCGCATACGGCCGCTGAAGTGATGGCGGAGGTTTGGGCGCACCCCTATAGCCGCGAACAGGCCGCTTTCCCGCTGCCCTTTGTGAAGGCGCGCAAATATTGGCCGCCGGTGAAGCGCGTGGATAATGTCTATGGCGACCGCAATCTGGTCTGCACCTGCGCGCCGCTCGAAAGCTACGCTCAACAGATCGCGGCGGAATAGCCATGCGCCGGCCAGGTGCCTGGCGCGTGGCCGGAAGCCGCCTGATCCATGCTGATCGCTGGATCAGGCTGCGCGCGGATCATTGCATCACGCCGGAAGGTGCGGTGCTTGATCCCTATTACGTGCTTGAATATGCCGATTGGGTGCATGTGGTGGCGGTGACTGATGATGATCGGCTGGTGGTGAACCACCAATATCGCCATGGCGCGGGCTGCGTGCATTTGGAATTGCCGGGCGGTGTGATGGATGCGGAGGATGCCGGGCCGCTTGAAGCCGCCGCGCGCGAATTGCGCGAAGAAACCGGTTTTGCAGCGCGGGAATTTCGCCACATCACGAGCCTAAGTCCCAATTCGGCCACGCATACCAACCGCATCCATATCGTACTGGCGCTTGGCGCTTATGCGGATGGCGCGCAAAGCCTGGATGTGGGCGAGGAAATTGCGGTGGAGTTATTGCCGCTGGCCGAACTTCCAGCATTGGTCGGCAAAGGCGCCTTTCTGCAAGCGGCCCATGTCGCTTCCATGATGGTGGCGCTGCAGGCGATTGGGCGCGTGCAATTTCATGTGACATCAAGGGCAACATCATGAACCCTTCACTCCGCATCGTGCCGCTGGCACCGCATCACCGGCCACGTTGGGAAATCCTCTATGCGGGCTATGCCGAATTCTACCGCGTGACCCAAACACCTGAAATGCGCGCGCGTGTGTGGTCCTGGACGCAGGATCCCGCGCATGAGGTGAAGGGTCTGATCGCCGAGAACGCAGAAGGTGTGCCGATTGGCATGGCGCATTACCGCCCCTACGCACGGCCCTTATCGGCCAGCACTGGGTGCTTCCTGGATGATTTGTTTGTTGATCCCGCGCTACGCGGCCAGCGCGTGGCCGATGCGCTGATTGATCATCTGGCGGCCATGGCGCGCGAACGCGGTTGGTCTGTGGTCCGCTGGATTACCGCGGATGATAATTACCGTGGCCGCGGCGTTTATGATCGCGTCGCCAAGCGCACCATGTGGATCACGTATGACCGCACGCCCTGAAGGCGATTTCGATGATGTGATTGCCTTCGCTTGGGACGGGCCTGCCGGTTCGGTAGCGGATGCCGCGCGCCTGCTATTGCTGGATAGCCTTGGCTGCATGATCGCAGGGCTAGGCCATGCCACGCCGCGCCGTTTTGCTGATGCGCTGGCCATCACCATGCCCGGTGCGGTGCATTTGCCGGGATGCGCCGCCGGGCTTTCAGAAGCCGGTGCGGCTGCCGTGCTGGCCGCTGCCATGTGCTGGGATGAGGCGAATGAGGGCCTGGCGCGCGCCCATGGCCGGCCCGGGTTGGCTGTGGCGCCGCTGTGTATCGCAGCCTTGGCGGCGGGGCGGATTGCGCCAAGCGCTTTGCATAGCGCTTTCGCCCTTGGTTATGAAATCGCTGGCCGTGCGGGAGAGATTTGGCGCATCCGACCTCGCATGCATGTGGATGGGTCTTGGCATTCACTCGGCGCCGCTGCGGCGGCGGCAAGGCTCGCCGGTGGAGATACGGCAGAACTAGCGCGCGCCATCCGCTTGGCTGCCTGCCAAATCCCCTTCGCACTTTACGCGCCGATTGCCGCCGGGATGGATGGGCGGAACAGCTACCCGGCCCATGCGGTATTGCTTGGCGTTATGGCGGCGGCGGCGGCGCGTGCGGGGATGGATGCGCCCGAGGATGGTTTGGCGGAGGCGCGGCGCATCGCGCTTTTGCATGATTTACCTGCCACGCGCGCGCCGGCAGGCGAATGGTTGATCGAGCAAGCCTATATCAAACCCTTCGCCGGTGTACGCCATGCGCATTACGCTGCTGCCGCCGCGCTGGAATTGCGCGCGGTGGTGGATGGCAGGCTTGATGATGTGACGGCGCTCCGCCTTGAAACCTATGCCGAGGCGTTGCGCTACGCTGGCAATCGCGCGCCGGCACGCGCCATCCAGGCGCAATTCAGCCTAAGCTGGGCCGTGGCGGCGGCTTTGATGCAGGGTGATCTTGGCCCTTCTGCCTATACCGATGCCGCGCTGGCTGATCCTGGGACGCGCCGCTTGGAAGCGCTGGTGGAACTCACCGAGGATGCTGCGCTGACAAGCGCCGAAAAGCGCGGCGCCCGGCTTATCGTGACGCTGGCCAGTGGTGAAAGCCATCAGGCGTCCGTCGGTGCCATCGCCGGTGATCCGGGCCTTGCGCTTGATGCCGAAGCGGTGATGGCGAAATGCCAGCGCTTTGCCGCGTCCGTGATCGGCGATGCCGCCATGGCGCGGCTTGCGGCGGTGATCCTTGGTGCGGATGGCACCGCACCACATGATTTTTTCCGCGGTACATAATGCAAGCCACACCAAACCAGCACCCTACGCAGAATCGCGCTTTGGCGGTGCTGTTATTGCT
>CAMCZJ010000267.1 GCA_945886995.1 Asaia bogorensis | reverse complement strand
AAAAACCCTCTTCTCCCCGCAAATGCTGCGCTACGCGGCCAAGTCGGCCACCGGTTTGCGTATCCTCACCGGTGTCCACCAAAGTCACGCGCCAATCCTCAGCCGGCGGGGTCAGCCAGCTGGCGGTACCGGTCGCGAGATCAAGCGTCAAATCCGAAGAATGGGCGCGGTAGTCCAAAAAATATTCCTTGATCTGCTGGCCCTTATAGCCAAGGCAAATCACGAAATCCTTGATGCCATGCGCGGCGTAGATTTTCATGATGTGCCAAAGGATTGGGCGCCCGCCGATATCCACCATGGGCTTTGGGCGAAGCTGGGTTTCCGCGCCAAGGCGCGTGCCGCGCCCGCCGGCGAGAATGACGGCTTTTCTGATCATGAACACCCCGAAAAAACTGAACCCTTGTAACACGCGATCCGATGCGGGTTGTTAAACCGGCTAATCGCCACGCGCTACCCCCTCTCGCCTTGGGTCGGAAGCGCCGACCAGCCCGCCATTGGTGAGGCGGATCACTTGCAGGCCGGAAATCATCTCCCGGATCGTGGCCTCATGCCCGCGGGCGCGGAGCGCCGGGGCTAAGGCGGCGGCTGGCGTCCCTTGTTCGAGTTCGACCGGCCCGCCCATGGTGCCGATATGGGGCAGCGCCACGGCTTCTTCCGGCAAGAGCCCCCAATCGAGCAAGCCAACCAGCGTCTTCGCCACATAGCCGATGATGCGCGGCCCACCCGGGGAACCCACCACGGCATGCAGCGCGCCCGAGGCATCCAGCACAATGGAAGGCGCCATGGATGACCGCGGCCTTTTGCCGGCCTCCACCCGATTGGCGATGGGCCGGCCATTGGCTTCCGGCGCGAAGCTGAAATCCGTGAGCTGATTGTTCAGCAGAAAACCCCGCACCATGAGCCGGGCGCCGAAAATCGCTTCAATGGTGGTCGTCATGGAAAGCGCATTGCCCGCGCCATCCACAATGGCGATGTGGCTGGTGCCGGCCTCATAATCCTGGGTTTGCGGGGCGAGGAATGTTTCCCGCCAGGAAGGATTGCCCGCCCTGACATTCTGCATGGCGCGGTCGCGATCCATCAATTGCGCGCGTGCGGTCAGATAGGCGGGGTCCGTCAGGCCCAGCACCGGCACGGGCACGAAATCCGCATCCGCGAGGAACAGGTTGCGATCCGCAAAGGCCAGGCGCCCGGCTTCCGCCAGCAGATGCGCCGCATCAACGCCGCGCGGGTCAAGCCGTGGCATGTCGAAATGCTCTAGCAGGCCCAGAATCTGCGCGACAGCGACACCGCCCGAAGAAGGCGGCGGAAAGCCGCAAACCCGGAAGCTGCGATAGGGCGTGCAAACGGCGCTGCGCTGGCGCGGCTGGTAGCGTGCCAAATCTTCCAGCGTCATGACGCCCGGATTGGTCGGGTGGTTGCGGATGGCGGCGATGATGTCTTCCGCAATCGGGCCCTGTTGCAGCGCCGCCGCGCCTTCGCGCGCAACGGCGCGGAGAGTTTCAGCCAAGGCCGGGTTGCGCAGCCGATGACCCACCGGCAGGGCCATGCCATCGGCTGTGAAGAAATAGGCGCCAGCGGCAGGGTCGCGCCGGAGCAACAACGTATCGGCGGCGATTTCGCGGTTGAGGCGGGCGCTGACCGGGAAACCTTCTTCGGCAAGGCGAATGGCGGGTTCCAACAGCCGCGCCCAGGGTAGCTTGCCATGGGCGCGGTGTGCTGCTTCCAACACCGGCAGCGTGCCCGGCACGCCAACCGCCCGCCCGCCTGCCATGGCTTCCAGGAAGGGCATGGGCCGGCCATCGCGCAGGAACAGCGCGGGCGTTGCGGCAGCGGGGGCGGTTTCCCGCCCATCCCAGGCTTCCATCCCGCCATCGGCGGCGCGGCGGAACATGATGAAGGCGCCGCCACCAATGCCGGAGGCTTGCGGTTCCACGAGCGTCAGCACCGCCTGCACCGCCACCGCGGCATCCAAAGCGCTGCCGCCATCCCGCAGCACGCCAAGCCCGGCTTCAACGGCGAGCGGATGACCAGCCGCGACCATATGGCGCTGCGCGGGTTGCGCGGCGGCGGGGAGCGGGGCGAGGAGGAGGGAGAGGAGAAGAAGGAAACGGATCATGGCGCTGGCCTGCTACTTTAGCGTGAGTATAGCGGGATGGTTCGGCAAACCCCAGACATGCCCGCAGCCCTGTTGCCGCGCGTTGCTGGAGATGACATGTTACCGAACAGACACTTTTCGACGGGGAGATAACATATGGCACCGCGTTTTTCGGCTCTCACCCGCAATTTAGCTCCTCTGGCGCTTTTAGTTCTGGCGCTTGGTCTTTCGGCTTGCGCCAGTGGGGCGAAACCAGGCGCCATGCTGGCCCCGAATACCCCGCAGACCACCATTTCCGCCAACTCCAATTTGCGCGAGGCTGTTGGGATCGGGCAGGTTTCCGGTGGGCGCGAAACCAACCCGCTTTGGGTATCTGATGTTTCGAGCAGCGACTTGGCTGAAGCGCTGCGCCTGAGCCTTTCGGTCCGCACCATGCTCGCAATCCGAGATGAACGCTTCAGGCTTGAGGCAAACATGATCAATCTTCAGCAGCCGATGATGGGGATTGATATGACGGTAACGTCTAAGGTCCGCTATCGCCTGACAAGGCTTTCCGATAACGCCATCGTATTTGAACGGGAGATAACGGCACCCTTTACGGCTGCCTTCAGCTCCTCCCTCATCGGCGTGGAACGATTGAAGCTGGCCAATGAGGGCTCAATCCGTGAGAATATTTCCCAGTTCCTCGCGGCCTTGATCGCAGCAGAAGCGGAAAACCCCGCGGCCTTTGGGCGCGCGAGCCGGCCTAGAACATCCTGATCGGGCAGGCGGGCGGGCCAAGGTGATGTGACGCACCGCGCCATGCCCCGCCAAACCCCACCCACCCATCGCCTGCTGCGCGGGCGCCGCGCCTATGCCGCCGGTCAGGATGCCGAGTCCCTCGCCGCCGCCGCGCTGACCGCTGAGGGCTGGGTGATACTTGCCCAAAGATGCCGCACCGAAGCCGGGGAGATTGACCTGATCGCCGAACGCGAAGGCCTGCTTGCCTTCATCGAAGTGAAGGCGCGGCCATCCCTGGCCGAAGCGGCCTTTGCCTTGGGGCCGAGACAACGTGCGCGGTTGGTCACGGCGGCTGAGGCCTGGCTGGCCGCAAACCCCGGCCATGGCGCGGCGGGGATGCGCTTTGATGTCATGCTGGTCGCGGCTGATGGCACTATCCGGCGCATCGCCGATGCCTTCAGGATCGAAGAAACCTAGTGCGGTTACCGTTCACATCAGTTCACGGAAACCACACTAAGCTTTTGTTTGATCGTGTTTTCCGAGTCGCCAAGTGATTCCACTTGGCTTGAAAGCACTCAACCCGGCTTCTCCGCCATCATCAGGTAATTCACCCCCGTATCGCGGGTAATGCGCCAGGCGCCAGAAAACCCCATTTCCATCCCCGCAATATCACCAACCCGTAGCCCCGCCCCACGCAGCCCCGCGCCAAGCTCGGCCGGGGTCACGAACATCCGCCAATCATGCGTGCCAATGGGCAGCAGCCGCAGCAGATATTCCGCGCCGAGTTTCGCCATCAGGAAGGATCGCGGCGTACGGTTCAGCGTGGAAAGAAACACCATCCCCCCAGGCCGGGCAGCGCGGGCCAGCGCGCCCAGAAAGGCCGCGCGTTCCGTCACGTGCTCAATCACTTCCAGGCAAACCACGGCGTCAAAGCCGCCCGCTTCCTCGGCCAAATCCTCTGGCCCGCCTTGGCGGTAATCAATCGCAAGCGCGCCCGCTTCGGCATGGGCGCGGGCTGCCGCCAGCGCCTCGGGCGCCGCATCCATGCCCGTCACGTCAGCGCCGAGCCGCGCCAGCGCCTCAGATGCCAGCCCCGCCCCGCAGCCCACATCCAGCACCCTGAGCCCCGCCAAAGGCGCCGCCCCACCGGGCTTGCGGCCATGGGCGCGGGCGAGCCTTTCGGCGATCCAGCCAATCCGCACCGGGTTCATCCGGTGCAGCGGCTTCATGGGGCCATTGGGGTCCCACCAGCGCGCCGCGAGCGCGTCGAATTTGGCGATTTCCGCCTGAAGCGCCGTTACTTCCGCCAAGGTGATGCCCTTTCTTGCGCTGATCCGCTGGGATGGGTTGCGCGTCCCCCGCCCCCCCGGTATCTGTCCCGCCCCGCTCGCCGGCGCAACCGCCGGTCCTTCCTTTTCCGCCCGGCCCAGGGAAAATAGCCTTCTATGGCCCGTATTGTCATGAAATTCGGCGGCACCTCAGTCGCTGATCTGGATCGTATCCGCAATGTCGCCGCCCGCGTGAAGCGAGAGGTGGATGCCGGC
>CAMCZJ010000266.1 GCA_945886995.1 Asaia bogorensis | reverse complement strand
CGCGATCAGGTCACGCACCACATTGGGCAAAGCCTGTTCGAAATCATTGCCCAAATCCTTGACCAGCGCTGCCTGCCGCACCGGGTCCTGCCCATCTTCCAACATGCCGGCTACCGCCACCGACATATTGCGCAAAGCCCAAAGCCGCGCGACTTGTCGGCCGAGCGCAGGCGCCGCAGCGCCATCCTGCTTCAGCGTTGTCATTGCCGCTTCCAGCAAAGGATGCGAAGACAAATACCGATCCGGCCCGCTGCGTTCAAACGCCAATTCACTGGTAGCCTGCGCCCAGCCAGCGCCTTCCTGTCCAACCAACGCATCTTCCGGCAGCATCACATCATCGAAGGTGATTTCGTTGAAACCCTTCTCACCCACCAGATCGCGGATTGGGCGAATAGAGACCCCCGGCGCGCGCAATTCCACCAGCACTTGCGAAAGCCCAATATGCCGCGCCCCACCTTCTGGCGCGGGCGAGGTACGCACCAGCGCAATCATCCAATCGCAAAGATGCCCGAAGGTGGTCCAGATCTTCCGGCCATTCAGCTTCCAGCCGCCATCCACCTTTTCTGCCTTGGTGCGGAGTGATGCGAGATCACTGCCCGAATCAGGTTCTGATAGACCAATACAAAACGCATATTCGCCGCTTGCGATACGCGGCAGGAAATGGCGCTTCTGGTCTTCCGTACCAAGCCTGAGGATCAGCGGGCCGGATTGCCGATCCCCAATCCAATGCGCGCCCACCGGCGCCCCGGCGGCGAGCATTTCTTCCAGTACGATATTGCGTTCCAGAAAGCTTTTTTCGCCACCGCTAAATTCGCGCGGCCAGCACATGCCAATCCAACCCTTGGCGCCGACTGCGCGGGTGAAATCGCGGTCAAACCCCATCCAGGATCGGGCGCGGATTTCCGGCGTGAAGTTTTCCGCATGTTCCGCGAGAAACTCACGCACTTCCGCACGCAGCGCCGCTGCGCCATCCGGCGCATCCCGCAAATCAAAACGAAGCCCAGCCATGGCGCTTCCCCCTTACAAGACGCCCGCGGCACGGGCCGCGGCGATCTCTTCTTCTGTCATATCGGCAAACTCACGCAGCACTGCATCCGTATGCTCCCCAGGTGCAGGGATGCCGTAGCGATAGGTAACCGGCGTCGCGGCAAGGTGCAGGGGCGAAGCGGGCACTCGTACATACCCACCCGCATGATGCGGCACTTCTACAATCAGCCCGCGTGCCTTGGTATGTGGATCGGCTTCCACATCAGCTGCGGTATTGATGGGGCCAGAGGTAATCTTGGCATCCTCCAGCACTGCCAACCATTCGGCCCTTGGCCTTTGGCGCAGCACATCATTCATCATGCCAAGCAGCAAATCGCGATTGGCCGCGCGGTCGCGGGCGCGGCGGAAGCGTTCATCCTCCGCCCAGTCAGCATGGCCCAACGCGGCGGCAAGCCTGACAAATTCGCGATCATTCAAAACGCCAATGACGAATTTCGCATCCGATCCCTGAAACACGCCGTAAGGCACCGCCACCACTGCGTCATTGCCGGTGCGCTGCATCAACTTGCCGGCATTCAACCAGGAAGTCATCGGCGCCTGCATCAGCGAAACCATGGTCTCATAGAGTGAGACCTCGCAATATTGCCCTTCGCCCGTCTGATCCCGGTGACGCAGGGCAGCAAGAATGGAAACTGTTGCAGCAAAACCGGTGAACATATCGGCCACCGGCACGCCAACACGTTGCGGGCCGCCGCCTGGCTTGCCATCGGCTTCGCCAGTCACTTCCATCAGCCCAGCCATGGCCTGCGCCACAAAATCATAACCGGAACGATGCGCGTAAGGCCCATCCTGACCAAAGCCCGTCACCGAGCAATAGATGAGGCGTGGATTGATGGTGCGCAAATCCTCATAGCCCAGGCCATAACGCTTGAGCGTGCCAGTGCGGAAATTCTCAATGAGCACATCTGCTCTCGCCACGATACGCTTCAGGATGGCGGCGCCTTCAGCTTGTGTGAAATCCAAGCTGAGCGAGCGCTTATTTCGATTGAGCGAGGTGAAATAG
The DNA here is from genome assembly GCA_945886995.1 of Asaia bogorensis. Classification (GTDB taxonomy): domain Bacteria; phylum Pseudomonadota; class Alphaproteobacteria; order Acetobacterales; family Acetobacteraceae; genus Neoroseomonas; species Neoroseomonas bogorensis_A. Next base: position 2,312 of record CAMCZJ010000266.1, on the reverse strand, counting down.
GTGCTGTCATCACTTCCCGGTACAAAGGGTGGACCGAGCGCCCGCAAATCATCGCCATTGCCCTGGCGTTCCAGCTTGACGATTTCTGCCCCCAAATCGCCCAGCATTTGCGCGCAAAGCGGTCCCGCCACAACGCGGGTCAGGTCAATCACGCGCAGGCCCGTGAGCGCTCCAGGTTTTGGTAGTTCTGTCATTATGCCTCAGCCACCGCGCACCCGGGCGCGCAATTCGAATTTCTGGATTTTGCCTGTTGCGGTTTTCGGTAACGGGCCAAAACTGATGTGCCGTGGCACCTTGAACCCTGCCAGATTGGTGCGGCAGAAGGCGATGATGCCATCACGGTTCTCCGCCGCCCCAGGCTTCAGGGTGATGAAGGCATGCGGCACTTCGCCCCATTTTTCATCTGGGTGTGCCACCACTGCGGCTTCCATCACATCCGGGTGGCGATAGAGCGCTTCTTCCACTTCCAGGCTGCTGATATTCTCCCCGCCCGAGATCACAATATCCTTGGCGCGGTCCTTCACCTCAATATAACCATCCGGGTGGAGCACGCCCAAATCGCCGGTGCGGAACCAGCCATCCACAAAGACCGCTGCATTGGCCTTGGGGTTGCGCAAATAGCCCTTCATCACCGTATTGCCGCGAATGGCAATCTCACCAATTGTCGCGCCATCGGCCGGCACAGCGGCGCCCGTTTCGGTATTGATCACCGTCGCTTCTTCCAGCGTGGGCAAAGCCACACCTTGCCGCGCCATAAAGGCGGCTTTTTCCGCTAAAGGCAGATCATGCAAGCCTGGCTGCCAAGCACAGAGCAATGACGGTCCATAGCATTCCGTCAGGCCATAAAGATGCGTGACATCGAAGCCCAGATTCTCCATGGCCGCGATCACTGGTGAGGGCGGCGCTGCACCACCAGTCGCGATCCCCACACGATGCGCGAAGCTTCGCCGCTGATCTTCCGGCGCATGAATAAGCATGGTCAGCACCACCGGTGCAGCGCAGAGATGCGTCACACCATATTCGGCAATCAGCGCAAAAATCCGTGCAGGTTCCACGCGGCGCAGGCAGATATGCGTGCCCCCTTGCAACGTGACCGCCCAGGTATAAGTCCAGCCATTACAATGAAACATCGGCAGCGTCCAAAGATAGACGCTTTGCGCATTCAACCCAAAGGAAAGCGCATTGCCGCAGGCATTCAAATAAGCACCGCGATGGTGCACCACGACCCCCTTCGGATCACCCGTGGTGCCGGAAGTATAGGAAAGTGAAATCGCCGCCCATTCATCTGGTGGCGGCACCACAGGAAAGGCAGGATCGCCGCTGGCGATGAAATCCTCATAAGCCGTTGCTTCAATCGCCGCACCGCCTGGGCCTTCTGGATCATCGATGATGATAATGCGGGGCGGGCTTTCTGCGCCTTCCAGCGCGGTATTCACCAGCGCGGCAAATTCACGGTCCAGCAGCAGAATCTTCACGCCCGAATGGCCCAGAATGAAGCGCACTGTTGGCGCATCCAGACGCGTATTGATGGGGCAGAGCACCGCATGCGCCATGGGCACGGCGTTATGCGCTTCCAGCATTTCCGGAATATTCGGCAATAGCGCCGCCACCACATCGCCTGGCGCAATGCCTGCACTACGCAAGGCCGAAGCCAGGCGGCGGCTGCGTTCCAGAAACTGCGCATAGGTGATGCGCCGCGCGCCATGAATAATGGCAACACGCTTGCCCCAAACATGCGCGGCACGCGGCAGGAAGGAAACCGGGGAAAGCGGCACATGATTGGCAGCGGTTTTCGGCAGATCATCCTGCATGCGTCAGCCCTTTCCCAAAACCCGAGGCGCGCTGATGGCGCAGCGTATCCGCGCAGCCTTGCGCAGCACCGCCGCCGCTTCGGCGTAATGCGCGCTACCCGGATCAAACGCGCCTGCACGAATGGCGTCGGCAAAGGCACTATCCGGCGCCTCAGTCGCGCCAGTCAGGCGCTGCATCGTCGCGCGTGTTTCTTCCACCCACGCCGCATCCTGCGCGGCCTCTCGCGCCGCAATCGCCATGGCATTGGCAATCATGCGCACGGTGAAGGCATCGGTACCGGAGAGTTTCGGCAAAATCTCCTGCAACAGCGCATCCCGCGCCGTTGCCAGCAGGCTTGGGCCTTCCGGGGCCTCACGCTGCATGGGGCACCCCCGTCATATTCAGGATTTCCCATTCAAGCTCTGGCACAATATGGCCAGTGAGTGCCAATTCCAGGCTGGTTTCCTTGCCAGAAAGATGCCGCTCTGCCTGGTCAATCGCAATCACCGCCCAGCGAATAT
>CAMCZJ010000265.1 GCA_945886995.1 Asaia bogorensis | reverse complement strand
GTTGTGGGCTTTGCTTCTTCCTTCGCTGTAGTGCTGCAAGGGTTTGTCGCGATGGGGGCAAGCCCGTCCCAGGCTGCATCGGGGCTGATGGCGGTTTCCATCGCTATGGGGCTTTGCGGTGTTCTGCTTTCTCTCTGGAAACGCATGCCGATAAGTTGCGCCTGGTCCACGCCTGGTGCCGCACTGATGGCGGCATCCATCATGCCAGCGGGAGGTTTTGCTGAAGCAGTCGGCGCTTTCATCATTTGCGCATTGCTGTTGATCTTGGCGGGTTTGTGGAAACCGCTCGGGCGGGCAGTGGCGGCGATTCCGGCTTCACTCGCCAATGCCATGCTGGCCGGGATTTTGTTTGGCTTGTGTTTGGCGCCGGTGCGCGCGGTGGCGGAAGCGCCGATTGCCGCGCTTGCCATCATTGCAGCCTGGGCGATTGCGGCGCGCTGGCACAAGCTGGCGGCGGTACCGGCGGCGGTGATCGTGGCAGGCGTGATCATCGTTTTTCAGGCGCCAATGCCGCAGGGCAATTGGGCGCCAAGCCCGGAATGGGTGACGCCGGTATTTTCCTTCACCGCCATCACTGGCCTTGCGCTGCCGCTTTTCATCGTGACCATGGCGTCGCAGAATATTCCCGGCATTGCGGTGCTGAGCGCGAATAATTATCGCCCAAATGCCGGCCCGCTGTTTTCCATCACGGGCTTCTTCAGCCTTCTGGCCGCACCTTTCGGCGGGCATGCGGTGAACCTTGCCGCCATCACAGCCGCGATGTGCGCCGGCGACGGCGCAGGGCCTGATCCCGCGCGGCGTTGGCCTGCCGCTGTCATGGCGGGCCTGGTTTACACAGCCTGCGGCTTGGCAGCCGGCATGGCGAGCGGGCTTGTCGCTGTCGCGCCACCGATCTTGATTGAAGCTGTCGCGGGCCTGGCGCTGCTTGGTTCCTTTGCAGGCGCGCTGATGGGCGCGGTGCGGGAAGACAAGGATCGCGAAGCGGCGGTGATTTGCTTCCTGATCGCGGCATCAGGGGTCGCGTTTCTTGGTGTCGGTGGCGCCTTCTGGGGTTTGCTTGCCGGTGGTGGCATGTTGGCGCTGTCGCGCTGGAAGCATTAACGCGCAGGCATTACGCGCCTGAGGAATTCCGGCACACGGCGCAGGGCATCTTCGCGAGCAGCAGGATGCGTGCCGATGGTAGCCGTGCCAGTGCTTGTGGCGCCAATGCCGCGCAAAACGCGTTGCGGCGTATCGGGTGCATCGAAATCATGATGCGCGCCGGGATAGACATGTGCTTCCAAACGCGCAGCGCTGCGTGCTGCAAGTGTTACGCAAGGTGGCGCGGGGGTCCAATCATCCGCCTCACCCACCAGCAACAGCACGGGCGCCACGGGCTGCCAGGGATCGCGCCGTTCCGAAAGCGTCCGGCAACCTGGGTAGAATGCAATGCCAGCAGCGAAATCATGCCTCAGCCCAGCAGGGCGCGCGCGGCTTTCGCGTGACAGAGTCCAAAGCACCGTGCCGCCACCATTGGACCAGCCCATCAGCGCAATGCGATCTGGCCGCACATCGGGGCGCGCTTGCAGGAAAAGCAGCCCTGCATAGGCATCACGCGCGCGTTCCACGCTCATGCGAATGAGGCGGTCACCGCCTTGGCCGCAAAGGCTGCCTTCATTGCGCGGCGTCAGGCTATCCACCTGCAAAATAAGATAGCCGAGCGCCGATAAACGCCGCGCCCAATCCGTATCACGCGGGAAGGGCTGGCCTGCGCGCGTATTCATGCCGGCGCAGCCATGCATCAGCACAATCGCGGCATGCGGCCCGCGCCCGGCTGGCTGCCAGAGCACAGCATTCAGCGCGGCTGGCCCATTGACCGCCTGTTCGCCGGGATGCGCGGGAATGGTGATGGCTAGCGGCTGCGCCATGGCTGGTGCGGCGACAAGCGACAGGAGCAGGAACATTAGGTGCAGCATGACGCGATGAAAAAGCATTCACGCCGCCGCAGTCAACATGAAGTTTTGACGAGTGCCAGAACAAGATGAGAGGATGGATGCTGAAGCAGCCCATCGCCGCCATGCCATCAGGATCATCACCATGAAGCTCCGCGTCTTTCTTTCGCATACGCCTGAAATGTTCGAAGGCTATTATGGCCCGCGCGCCCTTGTGGCCCTAGCGGAACATGCTGAAATTGTCCGCAACCCCGGCTCTACCGTGCTGTCCGGCGCTGCCTTGGCGGAAGCGGCACGCGGCTGCCATGCCATTGTTGCTGATCGCGCCACGCCGGGGCTTCCGGAAACCTTCTCAGCCATGCCGGAGCTTTTGGCGTTTCTGCGCGTGGCCGTTGATATCTCTACCATCAATGTACCTGCCGCCAGCGCAGCGGGCGTATTGGTAACGCACGCAACACCTGGCTTTGTGGATGCGGTGGTGGAATTGGCTCTTGGCTTCATGGTGGATCTGGCGCGCGATGTCAGCGCCATGGCCGGTGCCTATCGCGCTGGTCGTTTGCCGGAAGGGCGCATGGGGTTGCAGCTTTCGGCCGCGCGGCTTGGCATTGTTGGCTATGGGCGTATCGGTGAGCGCCTGGCCGAAGTGGCAGTGGCGCTTGGCATGCGCGTGGTGGTGGCTGATCCTTTCGCCAAGGTGGCTGATTCGCGCATCGCGCAAGCGGGCTTTGCGGAAGTGCTGGCGAGTTCCGATATTGTTGTCTGCCTTGCCATTTCTGATGCCTCCACTAGGCATCTGTTCAACGCGCCCGCCTTTGCGGCCATGAAGCCAGGCGCGCGGTTTATCAATCTTTCACGCGGTGAATTGGTAGATGAAGCGGCGCTGATTGCGGCACTTGATTCCAAGCACGTGTCCGGCGCCGCAATGGATGTCGGCAGCGCGCCAGACCAAAGGCCAAACCCGTTGCTGGCATCGCGGGCGGATGTGGTGGCCACTCCGCATATCGGCGGCATGACGCCAGAGGCGATGGAACATCAGGCCATGGATACGGTGCGCCAAATCGCTGCCCTTGCGCGCGGGGCAATGCCAGAAGGTGCCGTAAATGCCGATGAAGCGTTCAGAGTAGGGAATTTCTTGGCACGCGCGTCATAATCGCCTTCAGCCCCGCACCGGTTTGCGTAATGCCCAGAAAACAATGGCGCCGGTTGCATACGCCGCAATGGAAAGCATAAAGGCAAGCTGATAGCTGCCCGTCAGGTCAAACAGAAATCCCGCGCCCCAGGCACCAAGCCCAGCCCCAAGGCCGGAGCCAATGGTGATCAGGCCAAGAATAGTGCCAAGCCTGGGGCCGCCGAAAAGATCCGCTGTTTTCGCCGTTATCGCGGGCCCGCGTGCGCCCCAGGTAATGCCGAAGCAACACGCATGCACCCAGAACAGCAGATGTTGATCGGCGCTATCAATCAGCAGTGCAGCAGCAACACCGATGATGGAAATCACATAAGCGAGTATCGCTGCACCTTCGCGCCCGATATAGTCTGAAATCGTCCCGGTCAGGATAACACCAGGCAGCGCCAGCAAACTGCCAAGCCCAACCACGAAGGCGGCATAGAGCGGATCAAAACCGCGATCTACGGCAAAGGCCAATTGGTGCAATGAAACCAGAAAACTGCCGATGCTGGTCAAGCCATAGACAATCGAAAGCAGCCAGAAATGCCGCGTGCGTATGGCTTCCGCGACCGACCAATCGCGCTGTGGTGGGCTTTCCGCATTGGCCTTGCCGATGGGTGTTTGCTCCGCGCCACGAAACAGCGCTGCTAGTGGCAAAACCAGCACTGCCATCACGCCCGCTTGCAGCAGATAGGCGTGGCGCCAACCCATATCGCTCACCATAAGCTGTGCAATCGGCACGGAAATCGCGCGGCCAAACCCATTGGCCGATTGCAGCATGGACATGGCCATGCCGCGCCGCGCGACGAATAGCCGCGAAACGAGTGGTGCGAAAACCACCATGCTGATGCAATTGGCGCCTAGCGTCATCACAACGCCATACAGCAGCACGATGTGCCAAAGAGATGTCGCGAAGGCGCTACCCAGCAACCCAAGCGCCAGCAGGCAGCCGCCCAACAACACCATGCGCCGCGCGCCAAGCCGATCCACCATGCCGCCCACCAGCGGCGATGAAACGCCACCAACAACCTGCCCGACCGAATAGGCGATGGAACTTTCACCGCGGCTCCAGCGGAATTCAGCGATGAAGGCGAGCAAAAACACACTATAGGCATGCATCGGGCTGGCGCTGATGGTGAAGGCCAGAAAGCCGCCGGCGAGGATGAACCAGGCGTGGCGGGAAGGGGCTTCCTTCATGCCTGGCCCATCCCTGGCGGAGCGCCCTTGTGCTGCACCCGTAAGGCCCCCGGCCTGATGTTGCGTGTGCCAT
>CAMCZJ010000264.1 GCA_945886995.1 Asaia bogorensis | reverse complement strand
ATCAGCTTCAGGCGCTCAGCCATTTCAGCTCCCGCATCAGTGACCTGGTGCATGAGCTGCAAAAGGAACGTGGCATGTCCGCGCTTTTCATCGGCAGCCGTGGCCAGCAAATGGGGACCGAAATTCAGGCCCAGCGCCGTGATACGGATGGCCAGATCGCTATTGTGCGCGATACGCTGCGCGGATTGTCGCTCACTGATTACAGCGCCGAACTGCGCCAGAGTGTTGAAAAGGGGCTTGCCGGCCTGAGCGAGCTTGAGGGCAAGCGCGCTGATGTCAGTGGCCTCAAGATCGTAGGGCCGGATTCTTTCCGTTTCTATACCTCGCTGATTACCAATCTTCTCGCGGTGCCCCAGGAATCGGTGAAGGTTTCCGATTCGCCGGCGGTGACCGCCAATCTTCTGGCCTATTTCAACTTCCTGGCGGCGAAGGAACGCGCCGGCCAAGAACGGGCAACCGGCTCAGGCGGTTTCGCAGCGGGCCAATTCACGCCCCCTCAGTATCGTACGCTGCTGACGATCCTGGCCGAACAGGCCGCCTATCTTTCATCTTTCCAATCCTACGCCACGGAAGCGCAGCGTAGCTCGGCACAACAAACCTTGAGCGGTCCAGTCATCACGGAAGCCGAACGCCTGCGTCGCATTGCGGTGGAAGCGGGCGCGGAAAAGCCGCTTGGTGGTATAGCCGCACGCGATTGGTTCAAGGCGACCACGGACCGCATTGACCTGATGAAAACCGTTGAGGACGTGCTGCAGCGTGATCTTGCCGCGCTTAATCAGGCGAATGCGGCTGAGGCTTGGAAAATCCTGACCTATGGTTCTGCCTTTGCACTGGTCATGCTGATGGCGGCCTTGACTGTTGGCTTTATCCTGGCGCGCGGCATCACGCGCCCCATCACGGGTATGACGGAAGCCATGCGTGCCTTGTCACGGGGTAATCTTTCAATTGCCATCCCCGGGCGTGACAAGCGTGATGAAATAGGCACTATGGCCGAAGCGCTGGAGGTTTTCCGCAATGGCATGATGGAAGCCGAAGAACTTCGCAAAGCGCAGGAGACTCAAAAGCAGCAGGCCGCAGAAGAACGCCGCATCGCCATGAACGCCCTTGCCGATAAGTTTGAACAAAATATTGGTGACGTCGTTAGTAATGTGACGCAGGCATCTTCCCGCTTGCAGGGAACGGCTGAGGATATGGCTCGCACGGCTGAGGAGACCTCGGGCCAATCAACAGCGGTGGCGGCTGCATCAGAACAGGTGACGGCGAATGTGCAGACGGTTGCTTCCGCAACCGAGGAGCTTTCCGCTTCCATTCGCGAAATTGCGCAGCAAGTGGCTGAATCCAGCAGAATGACCAATGAAGCGGTCGGCCAGGCGCGGAGCAGCACGCAGGAAGTACAGGGCCTGACAGATGCGGCGCAGCGCATTGGTGATGTTGTGCGCATCATCAACGATATCGCCGGGCAGACCAATCTGCTTGCGCTGAATGCTACGATTGAAGCCGCACGCGCGGGTGAAGCCGGTAAGGGTTTCGCAGTTGTTGCTTCTGAGGTGAAGGCGCTGGCATCGCAGACAACCAAGGCGACTGACGAAATTGCCTCTCAGATCAAGGCCATGCAGGAAGCCACACAGCGTTCCGCGCAGGTGATTACACATATTGCGGAAACCATTGATCATCTCAGCCAAAGCTCAACCGCCATTGCTTCGGCTGTTGAAGAACAGGGCGCCGCCACGCAGGAAATTGCGCGCAATGTGCAGCAGGCCGCGGTGGGTACCACGGAAGTGGCGGGCAACATCACGCAGGTCAGCCAGGCCGCGAGTGTGACTGGCGGTGCCGCGACATCCTTGCTTTCGGCGGCTGGGACGCTCAGCAAGGATGGCGCGGCGTTGAAGAGGCAGGTGGACAGCTTCCTTCGCGAAATTCGCGCGGCCTGAGCCTGATGCTCCTGGAAAGCCGCAACTTGGCTTTCCAGGATGAAGGCCGGATGCCATGATGCCTTCATCAGATAAGGTAGCAGATCATGGCACGCTTCAAAGGCAAGGTTGTTTTGATTTCAGGTGCCGCACGCGGTCAGGGGGCCGCGGAAGCGCGTTTGCTGGTGGCCGAAGGTGCCAAGGTTATCCTTGGCGATGTGTTGGAAGCTGAAGGCCAGGCGCTGGCGCAGGAATTGGGCCCCAACGCGCAGTTTCTGCGGCTGGACGTGGCTGAGGAAACTGATTGGGCGCGGGCTGTGGCGGAAGCGGAAGCGCACGGGCCGCTCAATGGGTTGGTCAATAATGCCGGTATTTACGTCCCGAAGCTAATGATGGAAACAGACGCGGCTTTGTTCGAACGCCATATGCGCGTCAATCAGCTTGGCTGTTTTCTTGGCATGAAGGCGGTGGTGCCGGCCATGGAAAGGGCCGGTGGGGGTTCAATCGTCAATATCTCCTCCACGGCCGGGCTGCGTGGCTCGCCGCGCGCCTTTGCCTATAGCGCGACGAAATGGGCGCTACGCGGCATGACAAAATCCGCAGCACTTGAACTTGCGCCACGCAGCATTCGCGTCAATTCCGTTCATCCTGGGCCCATCGCTACACCCATGTTGGATATACGCTCATCGGAAGAGAATGCCGCGCGGCTGACATCCGTGCCCATGGGGCGGCAGGGCACGGCTGATGAGGTGGCGCGGCTGGTGCTGTTTCTGCTGTCCGAGGATAGCGGCTACATGACAGGCGCAGAGGTCACTGTGGATGGTGGCGCCACACTTTGAAAGGTTTCAGTATCCTAGACTGAAATCCACCAGATTGATCAGCGGCTGGCCGGCCCGCATATTGCGGATATTCTCCACCACCTGTGGTGCCACGCTGGATGGGATGGTGATGCTGGCGGCATGCGGTGTCAGGAACACCTTGGGATGGGACCAGAAGGGGCTCTCTCGCGGCAGCGGCTCGGGCTCAAACACATCAAGCCCTGCACCGGCGATATGCCCGGAATCGAGTGCGGCCAGCATATCTTCCGCCACCATATGCCCGCCACGCGCGCCATTGATCACATAGGCCCCGCGCGGTAGCGCAGACAGCAACTTGGCATTCAGCACGCCGCGGGTTTCCGGCGTGAGCGGCAGAAGGCAGATCAGGATATCGGTTTGCGCGGCCATGGCCATCAGCCCATCCGCGCCATGGAAGGTTTGCACGCCCGGTAGCGTCCTCGCGCTGCGCGACCAGCCCATCACAGGAAAACCAAGCGCGGTCAGTACGCGCGCCGAAGCACTGCCCAATTCGCCAATGCCCAGAATGCCGATGCGCCGTTCCGTTGTGCTGGGTGCCGAAAGCTCCAGCCATTCCTTGCGTTGTTGCAGGGCGCGGTATTCGGGGTCCTGCCGGTGAAAGCGCAGCACATTCAGCAGCACCCATTCCGCCATGGCGCTGGTCAGCAACACATCTTTCAGCCGCGCCACTGGAATACCAGGCGGCGGTCCGGGCGAGCGCAGCAAGTGATCAACGCCAGCACCCATGGAGACAATCAGTTTCAGATTCGGATAGCGGCGGAGTTCCATCATGTCATGCGCGGTCCAAACCACGGCCGCTTCAATGTCCGTTGGGTTGCCTGCATCCGGGAACAGACGAATTTCCAGGCTGGGATCAACGGCCAGCAGCGCCGCCTTCCAATCCTGCATGGTATGCGCCTTGGTTGAAAGCAAAATGGCCATTACGCGTTTTCCTTTGAAAGTGCTTCATCCAGCCGGCGCACAAAGGCGCGCCAATCATCCCGCCTGGTTGCCGCCCATTCGGTGCCGTCCGGCAGCTTGGCGTAAAGGCTGAGGATGCTTTTGGACCAGAGGAAATCAAATTGATGCGATGATGAAAGTGCCAAGGCGGCGGTGCGTTCAAACACGCCATCCTTGATTTTCGGCATGATCTTCTTGAGCCACCACCAACAGCCAATGCCAAGCACGATCATGCCGGTCCAAGTGCCGCCCTGCTGGATACCAAGCGCTTCCAAGGGCGCGCCACCCCATTTCAGCGCAAGGAAGCTGGTAGTCAGGATGGTGGCTGTCGGCCAGACATTCTCCCAAGTGCGATAGACCGGGGAGCCTGGGGAATTCATGCGGCGCAGGCTGACGCCAAGCTTCACCTGCTCGGCATCCAGCATCGCTTTCAGGCGTTCCAATTCACTCACTGCTGGTTCATCGCCTTTTCATTGCTGGTAAGTTCGAAAGCGGCCGCCATCAATTGGCGCGTATAGGCTTGCCTCGGTGCCTGCACCAGCGCCGCGGCCTCACCTTCTTCCACCACAAGCCCATCCTTCAGCACCGCGATACGATGCGCCATGGCGCGCACCACGCGCAAATCATGGGAGATGAACAGATAGGCAAGGCCATGGCGCGCCTGCAAATCGCGCAGCAAATCCACCACCTGCGCCTGCAC
>CAMCZJ010000263.1 GCA_945886995.1 Asaia bogorensis | reverse complement strand
CCAGTGTGATACCATTTGCCCTGAAAATCTGGGATGCCTTCAACCTTCGGTAGATTGGCGGAAGAAAGGCAGCCCACCGCCGTGATCAAATAGCGCGCGGCATATTCCGCGCCCCGTTCCGTGCGCACGCGCCACAGATTGGCGGCCTCATCATACTGCGCCGCCACCACGCGCGCGCCGAAGGTAATGTCGCGCTTCAGGTCAAGCTTATCCGCAGCATAATTCAGATAGCGCAGAATCTCCGGCTGGCTCGGGTAGCGTTCGGACCATTCCCAGCCCTGCACCAGCTCATCCGAAAAATGATAGCAATAGCTATGGCTTTCGGAATCGCACCGCGCGCCCGGGTAGCGGTTCCAATACCAGGTACCGCCCACGCCATCGCCCGCTTCCAGCACATGGGCGGAAAGCCCTTGGCCGTCGCGCAGGGAATGGAGCTGATACATGCCGGCGAAACCAGCGCCGATGATCAGCGCGTCATAGAGCTTCGCCTCGGTCGAGGTGGCGGCCAGGGGGCTTATGGCATCAAGCATGGCGGTTTCTTCATTCTGGCTGGTTGGGCCAATAATCTAACTCGCACCGGCCCCTTACGCCAAGCGGGGGCAAATCCTTGCCATTTTCGGGACATCGCCCACATAGAGGTCCGAAGGCGCCCTCAAGCCCCCTGCCACTGGGCGTTGCCTCGACTTTGGGAAAGACCATCACCGTGAATATTCAAATGCCTGCCACTGGCCTCACCACCGCCAATGCCACATTGGAACCGCGCCCCTCCCGCACGGAAGCGGAAGCCGCGGTGCGCACCCTGCTGCGCTGGGCCGGTGATGACCCGACCCGTGAAGGCCTGGTGGATACCCCCGCGCGCGTCGCCCGCGCCTATGAGGAATTCTTCGCCGGCTATGAGACGGACCCGGTGGATTTGCTCGCGCGGTCCTTCGAAGAAACCGATGGCTATGATGAAATGGTGATCCTGCGGGACATCCGCATGGAAAGCCATTGCGAACATCATATGGTACCCATCATTGGCCGCGCGCATATCGCCTATCTGCCGCAGGGCCGCGTGGTTGGCATCAGCAAGCTCGCGCGCGTGTTGGAAGTTTATGCCAAGCGGCTGCAAATTCAGGAAAAGCTGACGGCACAGGTGGCGAATACCATTGAACAGGTGTTGAAGCCCAAGGGTGTGGCCGTGGTGATTGAAGCGGCGCATCAATGCATGACCACGCGCGGCATCCATAAGCCAGGCGTGACCATGGTGACCAGCCGCATGCTGGGCGCCTTCCGCGATGATGCCAGCACGCGGCGCGAATTCCTGTCCATTATCGGTGGCCAGCGTTCGAACGTGATTGAAGGTTAAATCCTCAGCGCGGGGATAAGCGACGCCAGCATCAACACCGCCATGGCGATGTTGAAGGCGCGCAATCCCCGCCCGGGGCGCAGCAGGCGCCCCGCCCCCGCGCCAATCACGCCCCAAAGCCCCGCTGAGGGCACGCCCACCGCGGCGAAAACCAGCGCAATCAAACTAATCTGAGGCAGCAAATCATCCCCCGGCCGCGTAAAGGCCGGGATGGCCGCCAGGATGATCATCCAGGCCTTGGGGTTCACCCATTGGAACAGCACAGCCCCCAGAAAGCCGAGCGGCGGCCGCGCCGGCCCTTCCCCCGGCGCCCCGGCGCGGGCGATTTTCCAGGCAAGCCAAGCAAGCCAGGCCACCCCGCCCCACTTCACCACCTGATGCAGCAAGGGGCTGGCCATCAATGGTAGTGCCAAACCAAGCCCCGCCAGCCAGATCATGGCGGCAAAACCAAAGGCTATGCCCAGCACATGCGGCACCACGGCGCGCAGCCCGTGATTGGCCGCGGATGCCGCCACCATCAGCGTATTCGGCCCCGGCGTGGCCGACGTGGCAATGGCAAAACCCAGCAAAGGCAGCAGCGTTTCCATGGGCGGATGTTATGTCAGCAATGCTGACCTGTCATCCCTTCGCCAGAAGCTTCACTTGACCACTGCATGGGCCGGCGCGCAGATGGGGCATCATGCGTTTTTCCACCCCTCCCAGCGCCGAAGATTTGGTCGAATTGGCCGAAGATGCGCTTGCCGCCATCCCGAAACCGTTGCGCGATTTGCTGAAGGGCGTTGCCATCCTGGTGGATGACATTGCCGAGGAGGAGATGCTGCGCGAACTCGGCATCGAAAACCCCTATGATCTGACGGGGCTTTATCTTGGCATACCGCTCACGGAAAAGAGCAACGCGATGGTGCCGGAAGACCCAGACCGCATCCTGCTATTTCGCGAACCCATCCTGCTGGAATGGATCGAAACCGGGGAGGATCTGTTCCGCCTGGTCCGTAACGTGCTGATCCACGAAGTCGGCCACCATTTCGGCTTTTCGGATGAGGATATCGAAAGGCTGGAAGACGGGGAGTAGCCGAAGTCCCTGCTGGGCCTCCCGGGGCAGCCCCCCCCGGTTTTAACTCGGGCTCTCCCATCCTAAATAAAGTTTCATGTCCATCACCTTCACCCTGAATGGCGATTTGCGGCGCCTGCCTGCGGAAACGCCCCCGGCCATGACCTTGCTGGATTGGTTGCGCGGCCCGGCGGGCCTGACCGGCACGAAGGAAGGCTGTGCGGAGGGTGATTGCGGCGCCTGTACTGTGGTGATTGAAGCGCCGGATGGCGCCCGCGCCCCCGTCAATGCCTGCCTAATGACGCTGGGTCAGGCGCATGGCCTGGCGATCAGGAGTGTGGAGGGGCTTTCCGCCCCTAATGGCGCACCCCACCCGGTGCAAGCAGCGATGCTGGCCGCCGAGGCCACGCAATGCGGCTTTTGCACGCCGGGGATTGTCATGTCGCTTTATGCCCATGCGCGCATGGGCGGTGATGCGCATGACGCTTTGGCCGGGAATCTCTGCCGCTGCACTGGCTATCGGCCGATTTTGGATGCGATGGCGGCCTTGCCGGCGGCGGAGGATGCCGCGCCGGCGCCCCCAGTGAGTGATGTCACCGCCTTCGGCCCGCCTGAGCATCGCTTTTTCCTGCCGCGCGGCTTGGATGAAGTGCTGGCGTTGCGGCGTGATCATCCTGGGGCGTGGTTATTGGCCGGCGGCACGGATCTTGGCCTGCGCTTTTCGGAACATCGGGAAAATCCTGGCTCCATCATTTGTCTGCGTGATGTCGCGGAATTGCGCGGCATAGTCGCGGGGGCGGCAGGGCTTTCGGTCGGCGCTGCGGAACCCTATGCCGCGATGCTGGGTCACATGGCGGGCGATCCGGATTTCGCGGCTTTTGCCGGGCTGCTGCGGCGCCTCGGGTCGCGCCAGATACGCGCGCTTGGCACGCTTGGCGGCAATCTCGGTACTGCCAGCCCGATTGGTGATGCGCTGCCGCCGCTGCTGGCGCTTGGGGCGCGGCTCACGCTCGCGGGGCCTAATGGCACGCGGGAAGTGGCGGTTGAGGATTTTCTGCTCGGCTATCGGCGCAATGCGCTCCGGCCAGATCAGGTGATTGCGCGGGTCTTCATGCCAAGGCCGAAACCGGGCGCGATTTTCGCCGCCGAAAAACTCTCCCGCCGGCATGATCAGGATATCAGCGCGATTGGGCTTTCGGTGCTGCTGGAATGCGAAGGGGGTGTGATCACCCGCGCGCGCATCGCCCATGGCGGCTGCGGGCCGATGGCCGCACGCGCGCCGGAAGCGGAAGCCGTGCTGGAAGGCGCGGTGTTCACGGAAGCGCAAGCGCGCACGGCGGGTGAGGCTTTGGCGCGCGCCATCACACCCATGGATGATTTGCGCGGGACTGCGGAATATCGCCGCGTGGCCGCGCGCAATCTGTTGCTCCGGCTTTATTGGCGCGCAGCGAGGCCGGATGCGGCGGCGGAAATCATGGCGCTGCCAACGCCGCATGCGCCGCGGTTCATCGCGCCATGAATGCGCCTTTGGTTCAGGGATCAGCGCTGGCGCATGATTCCGCGCTTGGTCATGTGACGGGCCGCGCACCCTTCGCGGATGATGTGCCGGAAGTGCCGGGCTTGCTGCATGGCGCCTTGTTGCTTTCGCCCGTTGCGCATGGCCGGCTTGGTGCGCTGGATGTCGCGGCGGCGCGCGCCATGCCGGGTATTGTTGCAGTCATCACCGCACGGGATGTGCTGGGGGCGAATGATATCTCGCCTTCGGGCCGGGAAATTGAACCGCTTTTTGCCGATGGCGTCTTGCGCCATCACGGCCAACCCATTGCGCTGGTGGTGGGTGAAACGCGCGATGCGGCGCTCGCGGCCCTTGCCACGCTGAAGCCGGAAATTGAAGCACTGCCGGCGATTCTTTCCATTGAGGATGCGCTGGCGGCAGAGGCGTATTTGCTGCCGCCGCAGGAAATTACGGTGGGCGATGCGGCGGGTGCCATTGCCGCTGCACCCATGCA
>CAMCZJ010000262.1 GCA_945886995.1 Asaia bogorensis | reverse complement strand
GAACAAGTCCTGGCACCGGCGATGGAATCAGGCGAAGTGCTGGATGCCGTGCTGGCGGAAAGCGAAGCGCAGCGCGCGGCACTTTGGCGCATTCGCGAAGAACATACAGAAGCGCAGCGCAAGGCCGGCGCTTCGGTCAAGAATGATGTCTCGGTCCCTGTCTCCCGCGTGCCGGAGCTGATCGAGCGTGCATCGGAAGCCTGCCGGAAGCTGATGCCGGGCATCCGCCCCATGCCCTTCGGCCATATGGGCGATGGCAATATCCATGTGAATTTGGTGCAGCCGGAAGGCGCTGACCCGGCGGCTTTCCTCGCCCGCAGCCACGACATCATGGATTGCGTGAATGAGGTGGTGCGGGATTTGGACGGGTCCTTCAGCGCGGAACACGGCATCGGCCAGCTCAAGACCGATATGATGGAAGAATGGCGCGGGGGGGCGGAGCTTGCGGTGATGCGCCAAATCAAGGCCGCGCTGGACCCCAAGGGCCTGATGAATCCGGGCAAGGTGCTGCCCTGAAGCCTTTGCCGCTTTCGGCATTGGCGCCAAGCGGCTAGGCTTGCCGCGCCGATGACCCTGCTCGACCGCTACTTGTTCCACCAGCTTGCGCTGGGCCTGCTTGCCGTAACGGTGGGGCTGGCGGCGCTTGTCTGGCTGACGCAATCCTTGCGCTTTATCGAATTGGTGCTGGATCGCGGGCTGTCGCTCGCGGTGTTTTTCGAATTGACCAGCCTTTTATTGCCATCCTTCTTTTCGGTCATCCTGCCGATCACGACCTTCATCGTCATGCTGTTCGTGCATTTGCGCCTGGCAGGGGACCGTGAATTGGTGGTGATGCGCGCGGCCGGGCTTTCCAATTGGCAAATCGCGCGCCCTGCCTTGGCGCTCGGGCTGCTGGTCGTGGCGGCGATGGCCTTCCTGAATTTCTGGCTGGTGCCGCTCAGCCACACCGCCTTTCGGCAATGGCAATTTGAAATCCGCAATCAATTGGTGGGCGTGCTGTTACAGGAAGGGGTTTTCTCCTCCGTCGGCAATGATCTGACCGTCTATGCCCGCAAGCGCGAAGCCGATGGCACGCTGCGCGGGATTATGGTGCATGACCAGCGTGAGGCCGGCGGCGCGGTGACCATCCTGGCGCAATCTGGGCGCATCGGTCAGGGGGCGGATGGTCCGCGCGTGACGCTTTATGATGGCGTGCGCCAGCAAATGGAAAAAGGCGCATCAGGCGCGCCGCCGCGCCTGACCGTGCTGAGCTTTTCCGAAAACAGTGTTGACCTGGCCCGCGTGGCGCGCAACGAGGAAACGCGTAGCCGCGATAGCCGCGAACGCTCCATCTCTGAATTACTGTACCCCGATCCTTCGGAGGAACTGCGCCCCCGCGATGTCAGGCGTTTTCGTTCCGAAGCGCATCAGCGCATGGCAAGCCCGCTGACCGCGCTTTCCTTCGCGCTGGTCGGCCTGGCGGTGGCGCTGACTGGGCAATTCCGCCGCCATGGCGGGGGTATAGGCGTGGTGCTTGGCGTTGGCATCATGGTGGCGCTGCTGGCGCTTGGTCTCACCCTCGGCAATGCCGCAGCCCGGCGCGATGGGCTGATCTGGTTGATCTGGCTGCATGCGATCCTGCCCGGCGTAGTTTCCGCCTGGTGGCTGGGCGGCGCCCCCGGCCTGCCGCGCAGGGCCCCGCCGCGTGAGGCACTGCCATGACGCTACCCATCACGCTCATGGCCTATGTGGCCCGGCGCTTTGCCGCCATGGCGCTGCTGATGGTGCTGTCGCTCTCCGCCCTGGTCGCGCTGTTTGACCTGATCGAATTGCTGCGCCGCGCTGCAACGCGCCCAGAGGCTAATTTCGCCCTGGTAGCGCAGATCGCGGCCCTCCGCGTGCCCTATGTGGCCATGCAGATCCTGCCCTTTGCGGTGCTGCTTGGTGGCATCATCGCCTTCTGGCGGCTGACGCGGTTTTCCGAATTGATTGTGGCGCGCGCGGCAGGGATTTCGGCCTGGGGCTTTCTGGCTGGCCCGGTGCTGGTCGCGTTGCTGCTCGGGCTTGGGGCCAGCACGGCACTTTCGCCGCTATCCTCCGCCATGCTGGCGCGTGCCGAGCGGCTTGATCAACTTTATTTGCGCAATGTGGGCGGCATCACGGCGCTGGCAGGTGGCCGACTTTGGCTGCGCCAAGCCGATGAGGGGCTGCAACCCCAGGGCGTTGCCATTATTTCGGGCCGGCCCATGGCCACTCGGGAATTACGCCCCGGCGAAGCGCTGCGCCTTTCCGAGGTGACGATCTGGCGGCTTTCTGCTGATGATCGGCCCTTGGCGCGGATCGAAGCCGCGTCAGCCCTGCTGCAACCCGGCCGCTGGCGCTTCGAAGGCGCCGTGGTATTCGGGGCAGAACGGGTGGCCAGCGCGCCGCAAAGCCTCGATTTTCCAACTGAGTTAACGCCGGAGCGGATTGAGAATTCCTTCGCCACCCCGGATACGCTCAGCCTTTGGGCGCTGCCTGAATTCATCAAAATCCTGGAAGATGCGGGCTTTTCCGCCATCCGCCACCGGCTGCATTTTCAATCCCTGCTGGCGCTGCCCCTGCTTGCCATTGCCATGGCATTGCTCGCGGCAGGGTTTTCCATGCGCTCTGCCCGGCGTGGTGGTGTGGCGCGCATGATTGCGGGTGGGATCAGCGCCGGTTTTGCGCTTTTCGTGCTGGATAAAATCACTGGCGAATTCGGTGAAGCGGGCACGCTTCCTGTGGTATTGGCCGCCTGGGCGCCGGCGGGCGCCGGATTCCTGCTCGCAGCGGCGCTGCTGCTGCATCTTGAGGATGGTTAGAATGTTGCGCCGGGCCGGGAGAAAGTTTCTGCTGGTGCTGCTGGCTTCGGCACCAAGCCTTGCGCTTGCGCAGGCCCCAATGCTGCCACCGATGGCCCCGTCGCCAAGTATTGCTCCAGTCCTGCCGGCCCAACAGCCTGCGGCAGCGCCCGGAACGCCAGCGACGCCCGCCGGTACAACGCAGGACGCGCCCGTCACTTTTACGGCCGATGAAGTCCAATATGATCAGAACGCGGCTTTGGTTGTGGCGCGGGGAAATGTGGAAGCCTTCCAGGGTGGGCGCATCCTGCGTGCCGATGAACTGACCTATAACCGTAATACGGGTGTAGCGACCGCGCGCGGCAATGTGCAACTGATCGAGGCAGATGGCCAGGTGATGTTCGCGGAAAGCGCTGAACTTTCCAATCAGATGCGCGATGGCGTGCTGGAGGGGCTGCGCGGGTATCTACTGCAAAATGGCCGGATCGCCGCCACGGGCGCGCGGCGGACAGATGGCTCGATTTTTGATCTTTCGCGCGTTGTCTATTCGGTCTGTGACCCCTGCAAGGATGATCCGCTAGCGCCGCCCCTCTGGCAATTGCGCGCGCGCACGGCAACCCTGGATCGTAACGAACAGCAAGTGCGCTATCGCGGTGCGTCCCTGGATATGGCGGGTGTGCCGGTGATGTGGCTGCCCTATTTCCAGCATCCTGATGGGTCTGCTGCCAGGCAATCCGGCTTCCTAAGCCCCAGCTTCGGCATCACCAAATTTCTCGGTGGTTTCATTGAAACGCCCTATTACTGGGCGATTGACGAGAGTCAGGAATTGGTGCTGCGGCCTACCATCGCCACGAGCGTCCTGCCCAATCTGGGTGTGGATTACCGCCGTCGCTTCAATAATGGCGAGATGGAGGTGCTAAGTTCCATAGGCCAGCTTGATGGCAAGGACGGCACGGAAGAAGGCTTTGCCGGCCATATCTTCGCCAAGGGTCGCTTTTCGCTTGATGAGACTTGGCGCGCGGGATTCGATGTGAATCGCGCCAGTTCCGAACAATACTTGCGCATCTATCGCTATGGCGGGCAGCGTGTTCTGCCGACAACGCTTTTCACTGAAGGTTTTTGGGGTAGCGAGGGTTTCGCGCGTTTTGACGCCCGCGCCTATCAGGGTCTGCGCAGCACCGATGACATTAGCCGCATTCCGCTGGTGCTGCCCAATATCTATGCCGATTGGGAATCGCCTGACGATTCGCTTGGCGGACGCTTCACTGTGGACACCTGGAATTTCGCCATATTTCGCGGCACTGGCACCAGCACGCGCCGCGCTTCATCGCGCATCGGCTATGCCCTGCCGCGTATGGACGATCTGGGCGGGATCTGGACGCTCCGCGCACAAAGCGATCTGGCCGCTTATGATTTCGAGGATATCAACCTGGCACCCAATTACGCCGCCGGCAGCCCCAATGGGCAAAGCGCGGCGGCCAATATTCGCGCGGCAGTCGATTGGCGCATGCCCTTCCTGCGCGATGGCGGGGATTGGGGCAGCCAGGTGGTCGAACCGCGCATCCAATTGGTGACCGGCCCCATGACAGGCAGCCAATATCGTATCC
>CAMCZJ010000261.1 GCA_945886995.1 Asaia bogorensis | reverse complement strand
TTGAATGTCGAACAGACCAATATCATCAAGACCTTTACCGTGGCCTCGGTCGCGCTCATGCCACCCACGCTGATCGCCAGCATTTACGACATGAATTTTGAATTCATGCCTGAATTGAAATTGGCTTTTGGCTATCCCTTGGCGCTTGTGCTGATGATCGTCTCAGCCATTATGCCCATTCTGTATTTCCGCCGCAAAGGCTGGCTCTAGAGCACGAGGACAATCTGATGTCGCAAGCGACCCGCATCCCCGCTTCTGTCGCTACCTGCCGTTGGGGCGGGTTTGATGCTTCCTTTGCGCCGGTGGCGAGCATTGCCTCGGGCGAGACCATCATTCTGGAATGCGTCTCGGGCGGGCCAGAAGTGATGCCGGGGCCGGAGAAGGGCCTGCCGCTGCACCCCGCGATTTCGGAAATCCACACCAGGCTGCCCAGGCTCGGCGCGCATATCATCACCGGCCCGGTTGAAGTGCGCGGCGCTGAGCCAGGTGATGCGCTGCGAGTGGATATCGAAAAGATCGAGCTCGGCGCGGATTGGGGTTTTTGCGGCTTCCGCCCGCTTTTCGGGACGCTGCCGGAAGATTTCCCCTATCGCCGCACGCTGCATATTCCGGTGAATAAGCAGGCCATGACCTGCCGCCTGCCCTTCGGGCCGCAGGAAGGCGGGCTTGATCTGCCGCTGGCACCCTTTTTTGGCGTGATGGGCGTGGCGCCGCCACCCGAATGGGGCATGGTGAACACCAAGGAACCGCGCGCCATTGGCGGCAATCTGGACAATAAGGAATTGACCGAAGGCACCACGCTGTTCCTGCCCATTTTCAACAAGGGCGCTTTGTTTTCCGCCGGCGATGGCCATGGCGTGCAGGGCGATGGGGAGGTCTGCATCAATGCACTCGAAATCTGCCTGACCGGCCATTTCAAACTCTCCGTGGTGAAGGGCGGCGGCGCCAAGGACCCGGTGCTGAAATTCCCCCGCGCGGAGACCAAGACCCATTTCATCACCATGGGGATGAATGAGGATTTGGATTTGGCGATGAAGCAGGCGCTGCGTGAAATGATCGCCTTCATCTGTTCGCGGACCAATCTTTCTGATGCCGATGCCTATCAATTCTGTTCGCTTGCGGTGGATTTCCGCGTGACGCAGACGGTGAATGGCGAAAAGGGCGTGCATGGTATGCTGAAAAAGGGGCTATTATTCTGATGGCTGCGCTTGCAGCGATCCTAATTTTTGGTTAGTCACTGAACATGGCCGCGCAAGTATCAGATCGCATTCCGCTTTTCTTCATCCTCGCCCCCCTGGCCGGCATTGCCGCATGGCTTGGCCTCGGCAAGGTTGGGCTGGAGCTTTTGGCCATTCCCGTTCTGGCCGCACTGCTCTGTAATGTGGTGGCGGCGGTGCATCACGCTGAAGTGGTGGCCTTGCGCGTGGGTGAGCCTTTTGGTGGTTTGATCCTGGCACTGGCGGTCACCGTGATTGAAGCCGGGCTGATCATTTCCCTGATGCTGAGTACGGATGGCAATCCCACTCTGATGCGCGATACCTTGTTGGCGACTGTTATGCTGGTGCTGCACGGCATTGCGGGGTTTGCCATTCTAGTCGGCGGCATTGTGCATCGGGAAAATCAATTCCGCGTTGCGGGCGCCAATGCGCTGCTGGCCGTTCTGATGCCCATGGCGGTGCTGGTGCTGATCGTGCCCAATCACGTGACTTCAGCACCCGGCCCCTACTACAGCGCCAGCCAATTGGCCTTTGTTTCGTTGGTTTGTCTGGGGCTTTATGCCGCCTTCCTCTTCATCCAGACCAATTGGCACCGAGACTACTTCCTGCCGGAAGAAAGCCCGGGGGGTGAGGGCCATACGCAACCAAGCGGGCGGATGGCGCTGATTTCCTTCCTGTTGCTGTGCGTGGCGCTGTTTTCGGTTGTGATGCTGGCGAAAAGCCTGACCTCGGCGCTGGAAGGAGGGGTGGCGGCGCTCGGCGCTCCGGCGGCGCTGGTGGGGGTGATTGTGGCCGCCATTGTGCTGATGCCCGAATCTGGCGCAGCGCTCCGTTCCGCCGCGCATAACCGCATGCAGCCGGCCATCAACCTGGCGCTTGGCAGCGGCGTGGCTTCGATCGGGCTTACCGTACCGACGGTGGCCCTCGTCGCTTGGTGGAAGGGCATGCCTCTGGCGCTTGGCATTTCAGCCGGCCATTCGGTGCTGCTGGCGCTGGGCTTTGCGGTCGCCATGCTGACTTACGGCACCGGGCGGACCAATATTCTCTCAGGCATCATTCATTTGGTGCTGGCCGCGACTTTTGTGTTCACGGTTTTCGCGCCTTAATCCGCGCTGCCTATCTCAAGCGCCAAATTTCAACGGGGCCACGTTCTTCCGGCACTGTCGCGACCAATTCATATTGCTCGTCCAAAGCGGCTTCAATCAATAGCGCGGCGCGGCGGCGCACGCTTGGCCACCAGCCGCGATCAATCACCAAAACGCGGGGATGGGTTTCCAGAATTCGATTGATTTCCGCGTAGGAATCAATCCCCGTCACGCGATAAAACGGCCCGGCCAGATGCGCCGGAAAGGCGTAGCGCGTGGATATGGCAGCATCCGCCAGCACATAGACCACGGGGTGATAATTCACGACCCAAATCGGGTCTCCCGGGTCTATTTCCGCACGCACGGCCGCAGCGGTGCGTCGCACCGGATCAGGCGCGCCAAGGCCAATGCCGCGATCAAGCCTGGGCAGGGCAGCAACGCGCCAGGCATCCAAAGCCACCGCGCCGATCAGCAATTGAAAGCCGATCACCACCATGCCAGGGCGCAGATACCGCGCCAATTGCCGCGCGCCGAGTGCCGCCAGCAGTGACAGCGGCAATAGCCAGATCAGGAAGTAATGCTGGTAGAATTGCCCCGGCAATACCACGGCAAAAGTCGCCGCCACAAACCAGATCATGCCAAATTGCCTGAGCCTGGCGAGCGGCCCTTCGCGATTGCGCGGACGGATCAAGCCGGGCAGCGTGAGCAAAAACGCCCAAAGCAACAGCAGGACGGCAACAAGCGCAAAGCGGAAGGAATCCGCAGAGCTCAGCCGCGATCCCGCATAGCGGAGCGGCGCCAGAAAGGCGCCTTCCAGAAAAAAACCAAACTCCCCCCGCAGCGCATAAGCCAGCGCCCAGAGCAAGGTGGGTGCTGCGCATAACAAAGCATAAGCGCCGGCCATGGCAGCAAGACGACCTAGGCTCATCAACCCAAGTCGAAAGGCAGGCAGCACCAAAATCACCCAGGCGAGCGCACCTTCGAAGAATGTCACTGGCTTGAGTGTGAGCGCAAAGCCGATCAGCACCCCCATCACCACCATATCGCGCCAGCGCGGGGCTTTGCTGCGTTCCAGCGCATCCACCGCACCACGCAAGCCCAGCGCCATGGCCCAGCCGATCATTGGTGCAAATAGAATTTCCGTATTGGTGGCAAGCCCGCCCAGCAATCCGCTATGGGCGATATAGAGCACGCCCGCAGCCAGCCCTAAAGCCGGTGGCCCACCCGCATAGCGCACTGCGCTGAACAGTGCGGAGGCCGTTGCCGCCACGCAAACCGCCCCAAGCGCGCGCAGCACCCAGATATCATCGCCGAAAATCGCCATGAACACAGCGAAAATCGCCGGTGCACCAACCGGATGCATGTCCCAGACCGCGACAATGGGCCACTTCCCATCCAGCCATTCTCGCGCCTGGAGCATGTAAAGCCCCTCATCCGTATCAATCACGGCAGCGACGAAGGAAAAGCTCCGCAACAAAAGCGCAAGCGCCAGAAAGAATAGCGGCACCAGCGCGGGGTGGCGCCAGCGCCGATCAAGAAGGTGGGTGAGGAACATGCGCGAAACTACAGCGCCGGGTGCAGATCCTTCCAGGGTGCGGCGCGTTCATAAGCGGCAGCAGCGCGATAAATCAGCGCCTCCCCAAAGCTTGGGCCGACCAATTGCAGCGACAATGGCAGGCCTTCCGCTTTTGAAATGCCGCACATCATGGTCATGGCCGGATGGCCGGTGACATTGAAGGGCGTGCGCGCCTGGCGCGGATAAGTGAGTTCCACCGCTTCCGGATCATCAATCTTGCAGGCGGCATCCATGGACGATGCCGTGAGCAGCAGGTCAACTTCCCCAAAGGCAGCCTCCACCTCAGCCACCAATTCCCGACGGCGGCGCTGCGCCTGCACGTAATCCTCGGCGCGCATGAAAAGCCCGGGCAGCAGGCGGCGCAAAGTGATATTGGCGTAATCGCCCGGCCTTTCGCGCAACCATTTGCCGTGGATAGCAGCCGCTTCAGACATCAGAATGGCGCGATTGACGCCGGCGAATTCCGTGAGCGAGGGCAAGGTGATGGTCTTGATCTTCGCCCCTTCCTTCGCCAGCAATTTTGCGGCGACATCAAGTGCCTCAGCCATTTCGGCGGAAGCGGGTTG
>CAMCZJ010000260.1 GCA_945886995.1 Asaia bogorensis | reverse complement strand
CCGCCGGCACATCCGCAGGCGGGGGGGGCGCGGATAGTTTCTTGGGCTTTGTCGGTATTGTTGGCGGTGCTGGCAATGACAGCCTGGCCGGTGATTCGCTGAATAACTTGATCAGCGGCGAAAATGGCTCAGATACGCTGGCCGGGCTTGTCGGGAATGACACGCTGGATGGCGGTTCTGGCGATGACAATCTGGACGGTGGCGCGGGTAATGACCTTGTGTCCTACGGAACCGCCACGGCTGGTGTAATTGCCAATCTGTCGCTTGGCCGTGCCACGGCCAGTGCAGATACGATTACCGGCTTTGAAAGCCTGCTTGGGTCATCCCATAATGACACGCTGGTGGGCGATAGCCTTGCCAATGGTGTCACGGGTGGCGATGGCAATGACGTGCTTTCTGGCCTTGCCGGTAATGACACGCTGGATGGCGGCGCTGGTGATGACACGGTCAGCAGTGACGCGGGGAATGACTCGCTCTTTGGTGGTGCGGGTAATGACCAGCTGGATTACAGCGCAGCAGGTGGCGCGGTAACGGTTGACCTTGGCGCTGGCAGCATTGGCAGCGCTGCGGGCAATGATCTTGTCAGCGGGTTTGAAGGCGTGCTTGGCGGCAGCGGCGCGGATACGCTGCTGGGCGGCAATGCGGATGAAACGCTCTCGGGCGGCGCGGGCAATGATACGCTTGCGGGTGCTGTGGGGGATGACTCGCTGCTTGGCGGCACCGGCGTTGATTGGGCTAGCTACGGCAGCGCAACGGGTGCGGTGACTGTCAACTTGGATGCGGGTGGCGGCCTTGGTGTTGCGGACGGTGCTGCGGGTGGTGATTTCCTGTCTGGCATTGAAAACCTGCTTGGCGGCAATGGCGATGACAGCCTGCTCGGCGATGCGGGTGCGAATACGCTGCTGGGTGGGAATGGTGTTGATCAACTGTCTGGCGGCAGCGGCAATGACTGGCTTGATTTCGGCGCCGGTGATGAATTCTACCGCTATCTGACGGTGGATAACTTCGGCAATGAAACGCTGCTTGGTGGCGCGGGCAATGATACGATTGACCTTGGCATTGGCTGGAGTGCGGGCCCTGAAAGCACGGGCTGGATCAACTACACGCGCGCGGACAATACCACGATCTGGACGCAGGGCTGGGAGAATGTGGTCTGCTTTGCGGAAGGCACGCGGATCATGACGCCGGCCGGAGAAGCCAAGGTGGAAGACCTGCGCGCGGGCGATATGGTGCTTGCGATGCGCGAAGGTCAGGCGGGCTTTGAGGCGCTCACTTGGGTTGGCTCCTTGGATGTCGCGGTGCCGCGAGATGCGGTGATGGCGGCGAAGACGGCGCCGATCCTGATCAAGGCGGGTGCCTTGTCGGCTGGTATGCCGGCGCGTGATTTGCGGGTCAGCCCTGATCACGCGATTGAGGTGGATGGCTACCTGGTTCCGGCGAAGCATTTGGTGAATGGCACAAGCATTGTGCAGGAAGCCTGGTGCCAGCGCGTGCGCTACTTCCATCTTGAACTGGAAGCGCATGGGCTGCTGCTGTCTGAAGGCACATGGACGGAGAGCTACCTGGAAGATGGCAACCGGCATGCGTTCAACAATGCGGCGCTGACGGGTCTGTTCCTTGACTTCGAAGCTGGGCGTTCGGTGGGGCAATATGATGCCCGCGCCTGCCTGCCCGTGCTGCGCCAGGGGCTGAAGCTTGATCTGATCCAGGGTCGGATTGCGCTGCGCGCCGAAGAACCGGCGCAGGTGGGGAAGGTGAAGCGGGGGCGGTGACGCCAAAAAAGGCCGGGCGAGATCATCGCCCGGTCCCGCGCCACCGCGCAAACACCGCTGCATGAAGATGGCAGCGCGTTACACTGCCGCCCCTTGGTCATTTCTGGGGGCTGGTGCAGCCTTGGCGCGGCCAATCTGCTAGAAGCTAGGCATGGCTTCTCGCGCGATTCGCATTCTGGGCCTTGATCCCGGCCTTCAGCATACCGGCTGGGGGCTGATTGAAACCGATGGCTATCGGCTGCGCTTTGTGGCGGAAGGCGTTGTTTCCACCTCGGCGCGTGATGCACTTGGTGATCGGCTGCTGATTCTGCATCAGGGCCTGGCCGAGACCTTCGCCAATTTCCAGCCGGATGAAGCGGCGGTGGAAAACACCTATGTCGCGCGCAACCCTGACAGCGCACTCAAGCTCGGCCAGGCGCGCGGCGTTGTCATGCTGGCGCCGCGCCTTGTGGGTCTGCCGGTCGCCGAATATGGCGCCATGGAAGTGAAGCGCGCCGTTGTCGGCAATGGCCACGCCGCCAAGGAACAGGTGCAGGCCATGGTGCGCCATCTGCTCCCCGGTGTTTCCTTCCGCCGCGCTGATGCCGCAGATGCACTCGCCATCGCCATCTGCCACGCGCATCATCGCCAGACCAAGAAGATGCTCGCAAAAGGCTACGCAACGGCATGATCGGCAAGCTCACCGGCCGGCTGGACAGCACCCATGAAACCGGCTGCATCCTGGATGTGAATGGCGTTGGCTACCTGCTTTCCTGTTCCCGCAAAACGCTCGATGCGCTCTCCGCCCGCGAAGCCCCACACCGCGTGCTGGTCGAAACCCACCTCCGGCAAGACGCCATAACCCTATTCGGCTTTGCGGATGCCACAGAACGCGACGCCTTCCTCGCCTTGATCGAGGTTAAAACCGTCGGGCCACAAAAGGCCCTGCTGGTCCTATCTGGCCTCACCCCCGCGGAACTCGCCCACGCCATCGCCACCAAGGAACGTAAACGCCTTGGCGCCGTAAAGGGCCTCGGCGCCGCAACCGCCAACCGCATCGTGGATGAACCCGCCATGCAAAAATGGGCGGTCGGACGCATCACCCCCAGCGAAGACGGCGAAGGCGCCAGCCCGCTCACCCCCGCACCGGAAAGCATGGAAGCAGACGCCATCTCCGCCCTCGTGAACCTCGGCCTGAAACGCCCGGAAGCAACCACCGCCATCACCCGCGCAGCCAAACGCCTCGGCCCCGACACCACCCTCAACGACCTCATCCGAGACGGGCTGAAGGAGATGGCGCGGTGATGGGGTGGGGAAGCCTCGGGGGGCGCTGCCCCCCGAACCCCCCGCCAGGAGGAATGCATCCTCCTGGACCTCCATCATGGGGGATTGGGGGGAGAGGGGCTCGGGGGTCGCGTTGGGCAAGCGGGCGCTTTGTGCCCCTCTCCCCCCAATCCCCCGTATTGGCGGGGTCCGGGGAGACACTGTCTCCCCGGCGGGGGTTCGGGGGCAGCGCCCCCGTGGAGCTACCCCCCCCATGACCGACACCGATCGCCTTTCCAGCCCCGACCGGCTTGAGGAGGATGGGGCGGAGGTTTCGCTTCGCCCGCAGACCTTGGATGATTTCACCGGGCAGCGTGGCCTCAGGGAGAATTTGCGCGTTTTTATTGGGGCGGCGCGGGCGCGGGCTGAGGCGATGGATCATGTTTTGTTTCATGGTCCGCCTGGCCTTGGGAAGACGACTTTGGCGCAGATTGTGGCGCGTGAATTGGGTGTTGGTTTCCGGGCGACTTCGGGGCCGGTTTTGCAGCGTGCGGGTGATCTGGCGGCGATCCTGACCAATTTGCAGCCGCGTGATGTGTTGTTTGTGGATGAGATTCACCGTTTGCAGCCGGCGATCGAGGAAACGCTGTATCCGGCGATGGAGGATTTCCAGCTTGATCTGATCATTGGGGAAGGCCCGGCGGCGCGCACGGTGCGGATTGATTTGCCGCCTTTCACGCTGATTGGTGCGACGACCAGGGCGGGCTTATTGGCGACGCCGTTGCGGGATCGCTTCGGTATTCCCTTGCGTTTGGTGCTTTATTCGCCTGAGGAATTGCTGGGTATTGTGACGCGCGGTGCGCGCAAGCTGGGCTTTGATTTGTCGGAAGATGGCGCGCGGGAGATTGCAAACCGATCGCGCGGCACGCCGCGTATTGCGGGGCGGTTGTTGCGGCGTGTGCGTGATTTCGCGCTGATGGAAGAAAAGGTCGCGGACCGCGCCATGGCTGATGCGGCGCTTAGGCGGTTGGAGGTTGATGCACTCGGCCTTGATGCGATGGATCGGCGTTATTTGGCGCGCATTGCGGAATACCATAATGGCGGGCCGGTGGGGATTGAAACGCTTGCGGCGGCCTTGGCGGAAAGCCGCGATACGCTGGAAGAAGTGGTGGAGCCTTTCCTGATTCAAGAAGGGCTTGTGTTGCGCACACCGCGTGGGCGGGTGCTGGGGGATCGCGGCTGGCGGCATTTGGGGCTCAGCCCACCTGCCGGGGTGCAGCCATTGTTGGATTTGCTTGGGGATCAGGAATCGTGAGCGCGCCGCATCTCTGGCCGTTGCGTGTTTATTTTGAGGATACTGATGCGGGCGGTGTTGCCGATCACGCGCGGTATTTGCATTGGGCGGAACGCGCGCGGACGGAAGCTTTGCG
>CAMCZJ010000259.1 GCA_945886995.1 Asaia bogorensis | reverse complement strand
ATCGCGATGGGCCATCAATCCATGAAATCCTCGCTCGCGTCGCGCGATACCATTGCGGATTCCATTGAGCTCACGATGCGCGGGCATTGCTATGATGCGCTGGTCGGCATCGCGGGCTGCGACAAATCCCTGCCCGGCGTTATGATGTCTATGATCCGCCTGAATGTGCCGTCTGTCTTCATGTATGGCGGGTCCATCATGCCGGGCAAGCATCATGGCCAGGACGTGACCGTGCTGGATGTGTTTGAAGCGGTGGGGAAGCATGCCGCCGGCGGTATGTCTGACGAGGAATTGGATGAGCTGGAACGCCATGCCTGCCCAGGTGCGGGCGCTTGCGGCGGCCAATTCACGGCGAATACCATGGCTTGCGTTTCAGAAATGATTGGCCTCGCGCTGCCGTTTTCGGCTGGCGCGCCGGCGCCGGATGAAGATCGTGATCGCTGGGCGGTTGAATCGGGCCGCGCCGTGGTGGAACTGATCCGCCGCAATATCCGCCCGCGCGATATCGTAACGCTTGATTCCCTGCATAACGCGGCGGCGATTGTCGGCGCCACCGGTGGTTCGACCAATGCCGCGCTGCATCTGCCCGCCATGGCGCATGAGGCCGGCATCCGCTTCACCTTGCAGGATGTGGCCGAGATCATGCGCAAGACCCCGCATATCGCGGACCTCAAGCCCGGCGGGCGCTATGTTGCCGCCGATGTGCATCGCATTGGTGGCGTGCCCATCATCATCAAGGCGCTGATTGATGGCGGCTATGTGAAGGGCGATTGCATGACCGTCACCGGGAAGACCATTGCGGAAAATCACCGCGACGTGATCGTGCCGAAGGATCAAGATGTGGTGCGCCCCTGTTCCGATGCGATCAGCCCGATTGGTGGCGTTGTTTCCTTGCATGGCAACCTGGCGCCCGAGGGTGCGATTGTGAAAATCGCCGGCATGGAAAAGCTGCGCTTTGAAGGCACGGCGCTCTGCTTTGACTGCGAAGAAGATGCCTTCAAGGCGGTTGAAATGCGTGCCTATAAGCCGGGCGATGTCATCATTGTGCGCTATGAAGGCCCGAAGGGTGGGCCTGGCATGCGGGAGATGCTCTCCACCACCTCGGCCATCTATGGTCAGGGCATGGGGGATAAGGTGGCGCTGATCACGGATGGGCGTTTTTCGGGTGCGACGCGCGGCTTCTGCATTGGCCATGTCGGGCCGGAAGCGGCGGTGGGCGGGCCGATTGCGCTGCTGCGTGATGGCGACAAGATCATCATTGATGCCGGGAAGGGCACGATTGATGTGGCGCTTTCGGATGAGGAATTGGCCAAGCGCCGCGCCGAATGGAAGCCGCGCAAGACCGATTACAATTCCGGCGTACTCTGGAAATATGCGCAGCTTGTGGGCCCGGCCTATCTTGGCGCTGTGACCCATCCGGGTGGCGGGGCTGAGACCCATTGCTACGCGGATCAGTGATCCGCTTTCTGTTTCTTGCCATCTTGCTTTGCGCTGCCAGCTCTCTGGCGGCGCAAGGCTTCAATGGCGTCTGGCAAGGAAGGCTGACCTGTGATGCTGTGGAGGGCATTACCCAAACACCGCTTGATGCGCCTTTCACCGTCCGCGTCCAAGGCGCGTCAGCCAAGTATGAACGCCCGGTGCTTTCGGCTTCTGGCGCGCGGACAGGCGCTTGGGAGCGTGGCGAGGGTCGGGTTGGCGCGGATGGCGCGCTGCTGCTGCAGGGCGGGTCTTCAGGGCGCGGCTTTCATTATCGCGCGCGTTATGAAGGCCGGCTTGGCGTGGATGGTGAAGCGCGCTTCACTGGGGCGCAGGATTGGATGCTGGATGATCGCGATTTCACGCGGATCTGCACGATTGAATTGCGCCGCTGATCTAACGCGCACCACGAAAATGCCCTGATCCCGCCGGGCGGCTGACATGGAGGCATGGTGAAATTCCTTTGATCCCGGATGGATCAAAGGGGGTGTTGGATGCGCCTAATCACCTTACCGCTTTCGATGTTGCTGTTGTTGCTGACGCTGGGCGGATGCCTGGCCAGCGACGGCCATTACAGGCCTTCGCATGGTTATGGTTACGGCGGCTATGGCTATGCGCCCTATGGCGGCCATGCTCACCGGCCTTATCGCCACAGTTACCGGGCATGGGAAGCGCCGCGACATTATCGGTACCATAATCATCACCATTCCCGCCCGCCGTTTCCACATCGGCCGATCTGGAAGAAATGGTAGGCTGAAAGGTGTTTGCCAGGACAGGGCGCCTTGTCCTTGGCTGCGCGCGCTAATCTGGTTCAGTATTCCCGCCGGCTAGGCGGTTGAACTCAACGCTGCCCAAATGCCCTGCCTTACTAAGAGAATATGTGGCGAAGGACCATTTGGCGGGCTTACGCTTCGCTGGTTCAACCATGGCGGCGATGGTGGTTTGGATGTCTGTTTAATGAGGCAGAGTGTCGGCCGTCCCGCCGGGAATTCTGTGGGATTGACGAAGCCCCCGCGCGCCTATGAGCTTACACTTCAAGGAGAAGCCAGACCATGAACCATATCCCCGCCACCATGAGAGGAACCGGCATCGGTGCACCCGTGCGCCGGGTTGAGGATATGCGCTTCCTGCGTGGCCAGGGGCGTTATGTGGATGATCTGGGTGGAACTGATGCGGCGCAA
This sequence comes from Asaia bogorensis, assembly GCA_945886995.1. Taxonomy (GTDB): domain Bacteria; phylum Pseudomonadota; class Alphaproteobacteria; order Acetobacterales; family Acetobacteraceae; genus Neoroseomonas; species Neoroseomonas bogorensis_A. The sequence continues at coordinate 1,811 of CAMCZJ010000259.1, read as the reverse complement.
CTTGTGATGCTGCGTTCCCCCCATGCCTCGGCGCGCATCACGCGGCTTGATGCCACTAAGGCACGCGGCATGCCCGGCGTGCTGCTGGTGCTGACGCCGGAGGATATTGAGGAACTCGGCGTGCTTCGCTGCATTACGCCGCGCCTGCAACGGAATGGATCACCTTTGGCGCAAACGCCCTGGCACATGCTGGCCTTGGGGCAAGTGCGCTATGTGGGCGATGCGGTGGCGGCGGTGATTGCAACGTCTCGTACGGCGGCACAGGATGCAGCGGAAGCGATCATTGTTGAATATGAACCCTTGCCGGCAGTGACGGATGTGGCGGAGGCGATCAAGCCTGAAGCGCCGCAGGTTTGGCCCGATTTAGCTACAGAGAATGAAAGCGTGCTGTTCCGCCTGGGTGATAGGGCAGCGGTGGACGCTGCCTTCGCCCGCGCCGCACATATCACGCGCCTTGATTTCCGGATCACGCGCGTTTCAGCCAACCCCATGGAACCGCGCAATGCGCTGGCAAGTCATGATCCTGTGGAAGACCGCTATACGCTGACGACCGGTACGCAATTGCCGCATGTGATGCGCAATGAGATTGCTGAGTTTGCGTTGAAGATACCAACGAACCGGTTGCGCATCATCTCCCCTGATGTCGGTGGCGGGTTTGGCATGAAGGAAAGCCCGTTTCAGGAATATGTACTGGCCCTGCATGGCGCGAAGCGCCTCGGCCGACCAGTGCGCTGGACGGCGACGCGCACGGAGAGTTTTTTGGCGGATACGCATGCGCGGGATAATGCCTCCTGGGCAGAATTGGCGCTGGCGGCGGATGGCATTTTTCTTGGCTTTCGCGTGCATACGCTTTGCAATGTTGGCGCCTATCTGGCCTGGCAGGGGCCGGTTTCGGCCACCAACAATGTCGGCGGCTTGGCGGGCGTTTATCGCACGCCGCATATCTTCACTGAAGTGCGCTGCATTTTCACGCATACGCAACCGACAGCACCCTATCGCGGTGCGGGGCGGCCTGAGGCGATTTACGCGATTGAGCGCATCATTGATTTGGCCGCGGATGAAATGGGCATTGACCGGATTGCGCTCCGCGAAAAAAACCTGATCCCGCCGGAAGCGATGCCGTTTCGTACCGGGCTTGATTACACCTATGACAGCGGCGACTTCCCGAAGAATATGGCGCTGGCGCTTGAAGCCGCTGATTGGGCGGGGTTTGAGGCGCGTCGTGCGGAAGCCAAAGCACGTGGCAAGCTGCGCGGCATCGGCATTGCCAACGCCATTGAAAGCGCGGGCGGGCCGCATCGTGGGCCAATGGAAGAAGCCGCTGAAATCCGCTTTGATTCGGGTGGCTGCGTGACGCTGCTGATGGGCAGCCATAATCACGGCCAGGGGCATGAAACCGTATTCCGGCAGATTGCCTCGGAACGCCTCGGGATTCCGGCTGAACGCATCCGCTTCATCAATGGCGACACCGATATTGTGACGCATGGGCGCGGCACTATCGGGTCTCGTTCCATGATGGCAGCGGGCGGTGCCTTGGTGGGCGCGGCTGAACGCATCATCGCGCGCGGCAAGAAGATTGCTGCGCATTTCCTGGAAGCGGCGGAAGCCGATATTGAATTCAGCGAAGGTCAATTCCGCATCGCGGGGACGGATCGCGGTATTGGTATCGAGGCGCTGGCGCGGCGCAGCTATATTCCTGGCCAATTGCCATTGCAGGAGGAGCTTGGCCTTTCCGCTTTGCTCATCAGGCGCCCCGGTGACGCAACCTTCCCGAATGGCTGCCATATCGCGGAAGTGGAAATAGACCCTGA
>CAMCZJ010000258.1 GCA_945886995.1 Asaia bogorensis | reverse complement strand
TTGGCTTCCTGCGCCAGGCGCTTCAAATCCTCGGCGGCGGCATTGGCGGTATCGGCATCGCCTTCCGCTTCGGCCAATTCAATCAGGCCAAGCGCATCGGCAACATCCCGTTCCATGCGCTTGACGCCATCAATCTGTTCGGAAAGCCGGCCACGTTCGCGCATGACGCGCCCCGCTTCATCGGCATTGTTCCAGAGCGACGGGTCTTCGACCCGTGCGTTCAGTTCTTCGAGACGACGGACAGAGGCATCCCAGTCAAAGATGCCTCCTCAGCAGGGCCACCGAAGCGGTGATCTGCTCGTGCAGGGAAAGGGCGTCAGCGCGCATGATGGGGGGCTAATAGAGCCCGCCGAGGTCCCTGTCGAGGCGGTTGGCTCCGGCGGCGCCGGGGGCGCCCGAACCATCACCGCGTTCGGTGATGAATTCATCGCGCCAGCGTTGCGCGCTGTTTTCCGTACCAGGGCGGAAGGGTTCCATGATGTTGCCGCTGCCAGTGGCAACACGCATCAGCGTAATGCCGGCGGGGCGCCGGAAGGGCACGGGCGGGCTGCCGGTAAGTGCCGCGCCCACCACTTCGCGGAAGATAGGTGCGGCATTGCTGCCGCCGGTTTCATTATTGCCGAGGCTGCGCGGATCATCGAAGCCGATCCAAACCGCGACCACGATATCGGGCGTGAAGCCGACGAACCAGTTATCCTTGAAATCATCCGTGGTGCCGGTCTTGCCCGCCACGGGGCGGCCCAACCGGGAACCGATAGCATTGGCCGCCGTGCCACGCGCCACCACGCCTTCCAGGATGCTTACCATTTGATAGGCGGAAATCGGGTCTGTCGCGCGCGGCCTTTCGCTGGCTTCCAGGCGCGGCGGTCCGGCTTCAACGCCAGAAGCGCAGGCGGCGCAAACGCGCTGATCGGCGCGCCAGATCACGCGCCCGCGCCTGTCTTGCACCGAATCAATCAGGCTGGGTGTCACGCGAAAGCCGCCATTGGCAAAGGCGCCATAGGCTGTGGCCATGCGGAGCACGGTAGTCTCCCCCGCGCCGAGCGACATGGCCAAATAGCGCGGCATGTTATCAATCACGCCAAAGCGGCGCGTCGCATCGGAAACCGCCGCCATGCCGACATGATCCGCAAGGCGCACCGTCACCAGATTAAGGCTGCGTTCCATGGCGCTGCGCATGGTCACCCAGCCATTATAGGTATTGGCGTTATAGTTCTGCGGCTTCCACAGCCCTTGCGGGGTCATGATTTCCACCGGTTCATCAGGGATTTCCTGATTGGGCGGAATGCCTTTTTCAAGTGCCGCAATATAGACAAAGGGTTTGAAGGAAGACCCTGGCTGGCGCTGCGCCTGGGTTGTCCGATTGAACCAGGATTTTTCGAGCGACCAGCCCCCAACCATGGCCATGACGCGCCCGCTTTGCGGATCCAGTGCCACCACCGCGCCTTCAACCTGGGGGATTTGCTTAAGGCCCAGGCGTTCTGGCCGCGCCGGGCGATTACGCTGCGCGGCTTCCGCCGGCTGGTTTTCCACCAGTACCACATCGCCAGGGTTCAGCACATCCTGAACGCGGCGCGGTTCAGCGCCCAAGCGGCCATCGGGCAAAACGGGCCGCGCCCAGGGGCGCAAATCTTCAAGGTAAAGTGTGCCCTGCTGCGGTTCCGCCGGGCGACGCGGGTCGCGCCGTTCCAACCAGCCAAGCCGCGCTTCCTGCGGCTTCACTTCCAACACCACGGCCAGGCGCCATTCCGGCAGCGCTCCTGCTGGGCGCGCCGTATCGGCAAGGGCGGGCATCCATTCCGTGGTATTGGCCGAAATGCGGGCCACAGGGCCGCGCCAACCGCCACGCCGGCGGTCATAGCTCATCAGCCCATCCCGCAGCGCGCGTTCGGCGGCGGTTTGGATGGTGGGGTCCAGGCTGGTGCGCGCCACCAAGCCGCCCATGGTGGTTTGCTCCACGCCGAAGCGCTGGATCAATTCGCGCCGCACTTCTTCAGTGAAATGCTGGCCCACCTGCAATTGATCCAGCCGGCGCGTAGGCCGCGCCGCCAACGCTTCCCCCTTGGCCGCGCGGGCTTCATCTGGCGTGATCGCGCGGTCTTCCAACATGCGTTCAATCACCCAATCGCGCCGCGCCTTGGCTGCTTCCGCACGCCGGACGGGGTGATAATTATTTGGCGCCTTGGGCAGCGCGGCCAGATAGGCAACTTCCGCGACGGTCAGCTCATCAAGGCTTTTGTTGAAGTAAACCTGGGCCGCCGCCGCCACGCCATAGGCCTGCTGGCCCAGGAATATTTCATTCAAATAAAGTTCCAGGATGCGGTCCTTGCTGAGCGCCTTTTCGATGCGCAGCGCCAGAATTGCCTCCCGCGCCTTGCGGGTGAAGGACCGGTCCGCGCCCACCAGCATGTTCTTGGCGACCTGCTGCGTGATGGTGGAAGCGCCGCTCATGCGTCGCCCGCTGCCATATTGTTCGGCGGCCTGGATCACCGCGCGCAAAATCCCCAAGGGATCAATCCCGGTATGGTCGCGGAAGCGCTGATCCTCAGCGGAAATGAAGGCTTGCTGCACGCGCTGCGGAATCGCCTCGATCGGGACGAAGATGCGCCTTTCCTGCGCCAATTCCGCCATCAACCGGCTATCGGCGGCGTAGATGCGGCTCATTTGCGGGGGTTCATATTCCGCAAGCCAGCCGTAATCCGGCAAATCCTGCGCGAAATGCTGATAGGCACCATAGGCGGCGATGCCACCGGCCAGCAGCACGGCGGCGCCGAGGCTCAAGAACCAGCGAAACAAGCCAAAGCGGCGCCGGCGCTTGGGGCGCGCCGGCTTGGGCGGTGGAGCGGCGCGCGGTGCTTCCGGCCCGGGCGCTATGCGCTCAGGGTCAAGCGGTTGATCGGCGCGCAATTCCGGGGAAGCCATGATGGCGCCTGATACACCTTCCCGCGCGAAAGTGCGACAGCATCAGGGCGTGTTTTTCAACCCGGCAGGCTGCGCTGCGCGGCGCTGAGCCAAGCTTCCACCGCGCGGGCCAGGCTGGCGGCGATCAGGGCGCGGTGTTCGGGCTTGCGCAAGGCGGCTTCATCCCCCGGATCAGACAGAAAGCCCATTTCCACGAGTACCGAGGGCACTTCCGGCGCCTTCAGCACGATGAAACTGGCTTCCCGCCGCGGCTTGGGCAGGATGGGCACGCTGCGGGTCAATTCGCGCACTGCCACACGGGCGAAGCGTGTTGAATCGCCCCGGGTTTCCTGGCGCATCAGGCTGAGCAGGATCGCCTGCACCTCCGGCGGGACGGAGGGCAGGGTCAGGCCGCCGGCCAGATCAGCATTGTTTTCCCGCCGCGCAAGCGCTTCGGCCAGGGGGTCGCTGGCGGTCTCGGCCAGGGTATAGACGCTTGCCCCCTTGGCGCCGGGCGCTGAATCAGCATGAAGCGAGATCAGCAGCGCGGCTTCCCGCGTGCGGGCGAAGGCGACCCGATCCGCCAATGACATGAATTCATCGCGTTCGCGGGTCATGGCCACGCGGCATTTGCCGCCTTCCTGCAAATTGCGGCGAAGCGCCTGGGCGGCGGCAAGGGTCAGGCGCTTTTCTTCCGTACCGCGCCGGCCAATGGCACCGGGGTCATAGCCGCCATGGCCGGGGTCAATCACCACGAGCGGCAAAGCGGGGGCGCTGCCTTGCGCCACGGGCATGTCCCGGCGCGTGGCGGCAGCGAAGGCTTCGGTACTTGCGGGGGCGATTTCCACCAGCAGCCGCCCAGCCGGCCCGGGCAGGCGGCGCGGCAAGGCGGGGCGCGCCAGATTCAGGCGCAATTCCTTGGCTTCTTCATCAAATACCGCGCTAGCGACTGGCCCTGCCGAGCCCAACCGCGCCGGGCCCTGCCAGTTCACGCCGGGCAGGGAAAGCAGGAGGCGAGGGGGTTCAGCCAAGGCGCGCCATTCCCAGGAAAGCGGGCCTTCGAGCGAGAGTGAAAGCCGCGCCGCGCGGCCTTCGGTGGTGAGGCTGGCGGCGCCCACGGAAGCGGCCAAGGCCGGTTGTGCACCGCCCAAAACCACCCCGCCCAATCCCAGGAAATGCCGGCGCCCCATGCCCATGCTGGCATTCTTACCGGGCCGCGCCCCCCCTGTCATCAGAATCGCGCCACATATCCCTTGTGGCGCTGCCAGCGGGGCACTAAGGTGGGGTGCCCCGGCGGCATCCGCTGCGGGCGAGAATTCCGGCGGCATCGCCTGGCGCATGAAACCCCCTGGGGTAGCGCGCCCCACGATGTTCAGCCCCCCGGCCTCCGGGTCCACGCCTAATGGCGTCGGCTTTGTGGTTTCGCCGGGGAGCAGCCCTTCCTTCTCGCCGGCGCGGCCCGAGGCGCGCGAAAGTCAAAGCCCTTATGGCCATGGCCCCCGTCGCGCCCGCCGTCCCGCCTGCGCCTGTGACCTTCGTTGCTACGATGGTCCAAGGGTTCCCGGGGCAGGATCCAGGTGCGCCCACCCAGGGACCGCTGC
>CAMCZJ010000257.1 GCA_945886995.1 Asaia bogorensis | reverse complement strand
ATTGAACAGGATGGCATTACCGAGGTGATCCTGGCCCTGCCCGCAACGGTGGAAGGGGCCACCACCGCGCATTACGTAACGGATCGGCTGAAGCCAAGCGGCATTGCCATCACGCGGCTTGCGCAGGGTGTGCCGATTGGTGGCGCTTTGGATGTGCTGGATGATGGCACGCTGGCTGCTGCGCTGAAGGCGAGAAGACCATTATGAACGCCGCGCGCCGCGCGCTGCTGGCGGCACCTTTCCTTCTGGTCCGCAACGCCAGCGCCGCCGCACAAAGCAAGTTCTTCCGTTCCAGCGACGGAGTGCGCCTGCATTACGCGCAGAACGGCCGCGGCCGCCTTCTGGTTTTCGTGCCCGGTTGGTGCATGCCTGCGCGCATCTTCGCGCCGCAGATCGCTTATTTCCAACAACGCTTCACTGTCATTGCCTTCGACCCGCGCGGCCAGGGGCAAAGCGCCATTCCCGCACAGGGCTATGAACCGGAACGCCGTGGGCGCGACATTGCCGATTTGCTGGACCAATTGCCGCCGGGTCGTGTGGTGTTGGCCGGCTGGTCGCTTGGTGTGTTGGATGCGCTTTCTTGGCTTGATCTGAAGGGAGATTCGCGCCTCGCGGGTCTTGTGCTGATTGACAATTCAGTGGGGGAGGCTGATCCGCCACCGCCGCGCGCTTCCAGTTTCTTCGCCAATCTGCGCAAGGAACGTGACAAGACCATGCGCGGCTTTGTGAACAGCATGTATCGCACGCCCCAGGATGCCACCTATTTGGATGGCATTGCGCGTGAAGCCCAGCGGATGCCTGTGGAAGCTTCCATCAAGCTGCTTTCCTATCCTCGCCCACGGGAATTCTGGCGCCAGGCGCTTTACGCAACGCGCCGCCCGGTTTTCTATGCCGTGACGCCACGGCTGCGAACCCAAGCGGAAGCGGTGGCCATGCGCCATCCCGCACCGACCACCTCAATCTATGAGGATGCCGGCCACGCGCTTTTTGTGGATCAGGCGGATCGGTTCAATACTGAGTTATCGCAATTTCTCACACATAAGGCAGCCTGGACCTGATGCTTACCCTATTGCCCCTGTTTCTGATCGCCGCCACGGCGGTTGGTGTTGAAATCGCGCTCACGCGCTTTTTCGCCGTCGCTTCCTGGTCTGAGTATGGCTATTGGGTGATTTCCATCGCCATGGTGGGATTTGCTGTCTCCGGCGTGGTCATGGTGTTGGGGCGGCAGGTTTTTCTCCGCCATGCCGGCTGGCTTTTGCCGAGCCTGCCTTTGGCCATGTTGCTGACTGGTGCTGCGGGCTGGATTGCCACCACAAGCAATGGCTTCAACCCGCTTGAGCTGCAAAACCCCGCAACCGTCTGGCCGCAGCTTGGCAATATAGCGCTTTACTACGCGGCGCTATTTCCATTTTTCTTCCTGGCAGGCTTTGCGGTTTCGCTGAATTTTGTTGTCTATTCACACCAGGTCGGCAAGGTCTATGGGTATGATCTGCTCGGCGCGGGATTGGGTGCCTGCCTTGCGCTGGTGCTGATGGCGGTGCTGCACCCTTTCCACCTTGTGCCGGTCTTGCTGCCCTTGCTTGCCGTGGCTACGATTTTAACAGCCAAGGGTGCGTGGCGCGTGGCGGCGCTGGGATGCTTACTGGTGGCAGAGGTCGCGATTTTCCTGCTTGCTAGCCCGCGTGTGAATGAGTTCAAGCCGATCTATGCACCCTTGAATGTGCCGGAAAGCCGGGTGGTGGCGGAACGCTATACGCCACGCGGCGTTTATCAGTTGCTCGATAATTTCACTGAAAGATTGGATACGGATGTGTCCAATAATGCCGGCGCGCTTGGCACACCCGCACCGCCACGCGCCTTCGGGCTTTATCGGGATGGCGCGCGCATTGCCGCACTTCCGATGGAAGCGCCTCAGGCCGGCCATGCCCCAGCGGCACTTGATGCCGCGCCCTATGCCATGCTGGCCCAGCCACGCGTTCTTATCCTTGGCGCCGCTGGCGGGTTTCGCGTGGCGGAGGTGCTGAAGCTCGGTGCCGCCGGCGTCACGGTGATTGAACCTGAACCAATGTTGCGCGAAGCCTTGATGCAGGGCTTCGGTCCTTCACCCGCCTTGCAACGGGACCCGCGCGTTCAGATTTCAGATGCGCATCCACTCAGGGCAGAAGGTCTCTATGATCTGGTGGATATCTCTGGTGATTTTCTTGGCGCGGCCGATGCGAACCGCCATACCTATACGGTTGAAGCTTTGGCGGACTTGCTTGGGATGCTTCAGCCAGGCGGCATGATTTCCCTGCCAATCGGCATTCGCGAATTGCCGGTTTATGCCGTGCGCGTGCTGGCCACCGCCCATGCGGCGCTTTTGCAGGCGGGCATCAAGCAACCCGCCGCGCATATGGCGGTGATCCGGTCGGCGTGGAATTTGCGCGTGCTGATGGCGCGTGATCCGCTGACGCCAGAACGCATGGAAAAGCTGCTGGCATTTGCCGAAGCCAGGTCCTTTGACATCTCCTACGCGCCGCATCTTTCCTTGGAAGGCCGCGAAATTTGGAATGATCTGCCGGCGATTTCGCTCGATTCCGGCATGGTACAAACAGGTGCGCCCAGTGATGCAGTGGCCGAGGAAATGCGCATGCTGCTGGCCGGCACCATGCCCCTTGATGCCTTTGACCGTTCACCCATCACCGCGGATCGGCCATGGCTATCGCCTTTGGTAAGGCTGCCAGCCTTGCCCGCTGCGCTAGAGCGCATGGAAATCCTGCCACAACAGGAAATCGGCCTTCTGGTGAATATGGCGGTATTGGCGCAGGCGATCATCCTGGCCTTGCTGGTCTGCGCCTTGCCGATTTTCGCGCGCGGAACCTTGCGTGTGCCGAAAGCGATCCTGGGGCGCGCGTTGATTTATTTCCCGGCACTCGGGCTTGGATTTTTGCTCATTGAAATCGCCTTCATCGAATATGCGGTGCTGCTGTTGGGCGACCGGACTTTTGGCTTCGCGCTGGTCTTGACCGTGATGCTGGTCTGTTCCGGGCTTGGCGCCATGATGGTTGAGCGCGTGACCAAGCCTGCGACAACACTCAGATGGATAGCACTGATTGTGGTGGGGTCTTGCCTGCTGGCCATCGGCTTGGCCCATGCCGGTATTCTTGCGATTCTCGATTGGCCCTGGGCCTTGCGCGTGGCCATGCTGGTGCTGGTTCTCGGCCCAATCTCCATTGCGCTTGGCTTGCCCTTTCCGCTGGGGCTTGATCGATTTCAGCAGGAAGGCCCTGCTTTGCTGCCCTGGGCTTGGGCGCTGAATGGCGCCTTTTCCGTGGTGGCCACACCGCTCGCTAACCTGGTCGGGCATGGTATGGGCCTTTCAGCCCTTTTGCTTTTCGGTAGTATTTGTTATCTGGCTACCATTCTTGTTTGGCCAAGGAAGTGATCATGTCTTTATCTCGCCGTTCCCTCGCGCTCACGGGTGCAGGCTTACTGTTTGCACCAGCAATCAAGGCGCAAACACCCGCCTGGAATCGTGCGGCTTATGTCGCGGCCATGGCCGCTTCTGGCCGGCCCACGGAAATTTCGGAAGGCGCCTTCGCTGCCATCCAAGCGCGGCGCCAACCAACCTTGGCGCGGATGGAAGCCTATCTGAAATCCCGCTTTGGGGAGGCAGATCCCGCTGTGCTGCGCAGCTTCGCTGAATTGCCGCGCGAATATTTCCATTACAATTACGAAGCGCGTCAGGCTGCGGCTTCCAACGCCTATGAGACAGAGGCAAAGCCTTGGGCCATTGGTTTTGGTTCCGCCCTGTCTGACTATTTGGGCCAAGCCTATATGACCCAGGCCTGCCAACCAAAGCCCGATCATGTGGTTTTGGAAATCGGCACGGGTTCCGGCTTTCAGGCCGCCTGGCTGTCACGCATTGTCGCCAAGCAATATTCCATCGAAATCATCGAACCGCTGGGGCGTGGCGTTCAGCGCATTTTCGCACCCATTGGCTTGACCAATGTGGAAACCCGCGTGGGCGATGGCTTCTTCGGCTGGCCGGAAGTGACGGGCGGCTTTGACACCATCATCGTCACCTGCGCCGCGCAATATGTGCCGCCCGCGTTGTTGCAGCAATTGAAGCCGGGCGGAAGGCTGGTTATTCCCATCGGCCAGCCCTTCCGTCGCGGCCAATTCCTGTACATCTACACGAAGGATGAGGAAGGCCGCGTGCGCAGCCGCAAGGATGTGGGCGTTTACTTCATCCCCATGACCGGCACGATGATGAAGACACCTGCGCCGGCTGGCAGCACGCCGCAGTAGAATTACTGGAGCATTTTCAAGCCAAGTGGAATCACTTGGCGGCTCGGAAAATGCGACCCAAGATTGCGCTATCGCGCCGGGGTAACATCCTGCGCGCGGGTTCTTTCATCTACGCGCGCATCATGGGCGAAGCCGCGCCGCATCGCCCAGATGTTCTTCTGCAAATGGGTGGAGATGATGCCGGCATCTTCCACCACCACCCGCGTTGCCTGCCGCA
>CAMCZJ010000256.1 GCA_945886995.1 Asaia bogorensis | reverse complement strand
CAGATATTCACCGGCCGGCGACGCCTTCCGGATATTCCCCGCCGGCGAGATATGGTCGGTGGTGATCGAATCCGCGAGCTGCGCCAGGATGCGCGCGCCCTTCACATCACCCACCGGCTTCGGATCGGCGGTCATGCCTTCAAAATACGGCGGGTTCTGCACATAGGTGCTGCCCGAATTCCAGCGATAGGTATCGCTGCCCGCTTCGACGCGAATGGCCTGCCAGTGCGTCGGGCCCTTGAAGACATCGCCATAGCGTTCCTGGAACATCTCACGCGTCACAGCGGCGTGAACCGTATCGTTCACTTCCTTCTGCGTCGGCCAGATATCCTTGAGGTAAACCGGCTGGCCATCACGGCCCGTGCCGATGGGTTCTTTCGTCAAATCCTTGCGGATCGTGCCGGCCAAAGCATAGGCCACCACCAGCGGCGGAGAAGCGAGGTAATTGGCGCGCACATTGGCATGCACGCGGCCTTCGAAGTTGCGATTGCCCGAGAGCACCGAAACGCCGACAAGCTTGTTGTTTTCAATCGCCTCCACAATGGCATCCGGCAGCGGGCCGGAATTGCCGATGCAGGTGGTGCAGCCATAGCCCACCGTCTGGAAGCCAAGCGCATCCAGATGCGGCGTCAGCCCTGCCTTGTTCAGATATTCCGTCACCACTTGCGATCCGGGCGCGAGTGAGGTCTTCACCCAAGGCTTCGCCGTCAGGCCCTTCTCGACCGCCTTCTTCGCAACCAAGCCGGCTGCCACCAGCACATAGGGGTTCGATGTATTGGTGCAGGACGTGATAGCGGCAATCACGACATCGCCATGGCCGAGGTCATAATTCGCCCCTTCCACCGGCACGCGCAGATCCGCCTGATCGCCCGGCACGCCCATCGTGCCCGCAGCCAAATCCTTCAGGAAGGCCGGCGCGGCATTGCTGAGTGCCACGCGATCCTGCGGCCGCTTCGGTCCCGCCAAGGAAGGTTCCACCGTGCTGAGATCAAGTTCCAGCGTATCGGTAAACACCGGATCGGGCATGCCTTCCTCACGGAACATGCCCTGCGCCTTCAGATAGTCGCGCGTCAGCTTGATGCGATGCTCATCACGGCCAGACAGGCGCAGATATTCCAGCGTGGTGTCATCCACCGGGAAGAAGCCGCAGGTCGCACCATATTCCGGCGCCATATTGCCGATGGTCGCACGATCCGCGAGCGGCAGATGCGCGAGACCCGGGCCAAAGAATTCAACGAATTTGCCGACCACGCCCTTCTTGCGGAGCATTTGCGTGACCGTCAGCACCAGATCGGTGGCGGTCACACCTTCCTTCACGGAACCGGTCAGCTTGAAGCCGATGACATCAGGGATCAGCATGGCAATCGGCTGGCCGAGCATGGCGGCTTCCGCTTCAATGCCGCCGACACCCCAGCCCAGCACGCCAAGGCCATTCACCATGGTGGTGTGGCTATCCGTGCCATAGCAGGAATCGGGGAAGGCGAAGACATCGCCGGTATCCGTCGCGGTCCAGACAACCTGCGCCAGATATTCCAGGTTCACCTGGTGGCAGATGCCCGTGCCCGGCGGCACGACGCGGAAATTATTGAAGGCTTCCTGACCCCAGCGGAGGAATTCGTAACGCTCCCCATTGCGTTCAAATTCGATATCCACATTCTGCTGCAGCGAGGATGCAGTGCCGGAGACATCCACCATCACGGAATGGTCAATCACGAGGTCCACGGGAACCAGCGGGTTCACCTTGCGCGGGTCACCACCCAGGCCCAGCAGCGCATCGCGCATGGCGGCCAGATCCACCACGGCGGGCACGCCGGTGAAATCCTGGAGCAGGATGCGCGCGGGGCGGAAGGGCACTTCCTTATCGGAACGGCCTTCCTTCACCCATTCGGCGATCTTCTTCGCATCATCCACCGTATAGGAACGGCCATCTTCGAAGCGCAGCACATTTTCCAGCAGCACCTTGAGGCTATAGGGCAGGCGGGTGATGTCGCCGATGCTCTTCGCTGCCTCGGGCAGGCTGAAATAATGATAGGTCTTGCCGTCAACACTGAGCGTGCGACGAGTCTTCAGGCTGTCTTGCCCGATCATCCGCATGGCTGATTACCCTTCCTCAAGCGCGCTGGCCTTGCGTGACCGCGCCAATGACCGCTTAAAGCATGGAGATGGTGTATGGTCCATTGGCGGAGGGACGGATTTGGCGGCGGGGCAACCCATTTTGGACGTGCTGGACCTTGCTTGCATCCGCGGTGATCGGGCGATTTTTGCTGGGCTCAGCTTCTCCGTGCCGGCGGGCGGCGCGCTGCTGCTGACCGGGGCCAATGGGGCGGGGAAATCAAGCTTGCTGCGCGTGCTTGCCGGGCTGCTGCCGGCGGCGGGCGGTGAGGTGGTGCTGGAAGGCACCCCGGCCCGGACCGACCCTACGGGCCATGCGCTGAGGCTCCGCTATATCTCCAGCCAAGATGCTTTGAAGCCAGCGCTGACAGTGGCCGAAAATCTGGCCTTCTATGCCGCGCTTTGGGGTGGCGAGGTGACCCCGGCCTTGGAGGCGCTTGGCCTCAGCGCGCTGGCATCCTTGCCAGGGCGGGTGTTGTCCACCGGGCAAAGGCGGCGCCTTGCCTTGGCACGGCTGGCCTTGGCGCCGGCGCGGCTTTGGCTGCCGGATGAACCAAGCCTGGGGCTGGATGCGGCTTCCGTTTCGCGGCTTGGGGTGTTGATGGCGCGCCACCGTGCCGCCGGCGGCGCCATTCTGGCCGCGACGCATCTTCCCTTGCCGCTGCCGGATGCGCGGGAGTTGAAGCTATGAGCGGGGGGGTGTTTGGCGGGTTCCTCGCGGTGCTTGGGCGGGAATGGAAGCTCGCCCTGCGCCACCCTTCCGATACCCTGGCTGCCGTGCTGTTCTTTGTGTTGGTGGCGGCGCTTTTCCCCTTTGGCGTCGGCCCGGCGCCGGAGACCCTTTCCCGCCTTGCGCCCGGCGCCTTGCTCGCCGCAGCGCTACTGGCCGCGCTTTTGCCTTTGGACCGGCTATTCGGGGCGGAGGCTGAGGATGGCTCGCTCGATCAATTGCTGCTCTCGGGCCTGCCGCGCGGGGTGCTGGCGGCGGCCAAGGCGCTCGGCCATTGGCTGACCACGGGCGTGCCGCTGATTGCGGCGACCCCCATCGCGGCAGCGATGCTGAACCTGCCAGTGGAAGCCTGGGGGGTGGCGATGGTGGCGCTGGCTTTGGCGACCGCGCTTTTGTCGCTGCTGGGTACTTTGGGCGCGGCGCTGACACTCGGCGCGCGGCGCGGTGGCGTGCTGTTGCCGCTGCTGGTGCTGCCGCTCGCGATTCCGGCGGTGATATTCGGCGCGGCGGCGATTGAAGCCGCCAGCGCCGGGCTTTCCGCCGCCCCCTTTCTGCTGCTGCTGGGGGCGGGGGTATCGCTCGCGGCACCGCTCGCGCCACTCGCGGCGGGGGCGGCGCTTAGTAGCGACTGAGCATTTTCAAGCCAAGCGGAGACGCTTGGCGACTCGGAAAATGCGACCAAACAACTTCAGGCCGGCGGCATTGCAGCGACAGCGGCTTCATTGCCGGCGGAGTAGTAATTATTGCTGATCGCCGCATTGCGATTGACCAGCGGGCGCATGAACAAGGGATGCGTCATGCTGCGGATTTCATGTTCCACTTCAAACAGCACGCGCCCATCATTCGGGTCCACCACCTTGATGAAGCGGTATTGATGCGCGCTGTCTTCGCGTGAAATCAGCCCACGTTCATTGAGCCGATTATAGATGCCGCCGAAATCCACAAAGGCCAATTGAATGTGATGGCCATCAAAAGCGGGTTGCGGCTTGTCGGTTTCACGGAAGATCAGGAATTGCTCCCGCGCCACGCGCACATGAAGCGCGCCGTCGCGCATTGCCGTGCTGGTGCCGATGATCTGTTCATAGAACCGCCCCATGCCAGGCAGCGTGCCAGGTGCGACATCGAATTCGACATAAGGCATGCCGAGCGTGATACGGCCAAGCTTTTCCGCATCCGGCGCATGGCAACGCACGCGGTTGCCCCAAGGGCAAGTCACGTCAACATGATCTTCGGCTTCGGTGAAGCTGTATTGCGTGCCTTCCAGCCAGCGCCGCGCGCGATCCAGCCGATGCAGCAATTGCGCGCGATCCGGCAACACCAGGCCCGTTGTGCCGCGCAATACCTGCGCGGGGCCGCTTGGCAAATGGAATTGGCTGATGCCGGCATTAGCCCACATATTGTCAATGCCTGTCATCAAATACGGGTCACGCGTCAGGCCAAGCGCGCTGATGTAGAAGGCCGTTGCCTTCAACTGATCCGGCACTTGCAGATTGACATGCTGCAATTCAACAACATTGCCGAGGGATTCCTCTGTCCGATCCCAGGGGCAGGCGAGTTTCGGGGTGCCATCCATTGTTTCGCTCCGTTTGTATGTTGCTGTTGGCTGTCTTTGTCTACGCAACGGTGGGCCGAGGATGCCGGACCTGCCCTGGTCGCGCAACATCGCGAAGCATCTGCACGGCGTTCTGCCGCTGCCAAGCCTGGCTGGCTACCTCGCCCGCGCCGCGATGAAG
>CAMCZJ010000255.1 GCA_945886995.1 Asaia bogorensis | reverse complement strand
GCGGCGCCCCTTATGGGATGCGGGGTTGGATTATGATCACGGCACGGGGCATGGCGTTGGGTCCTATCTTTCGGTGCATGAAGGGCCGGCGGCTTTCAGCCGCGCGGCGCGCGTGGTGGCTTTGGCTGAGGGCATGATTCTATCGAATGAACCGGGCTATTACGCCACGGGAGAATTCGGCATTCGGCTGGAAAACCTGCTGCTGGTGCAAAAGGCCGAGATCGCCGCTGCCGCCAAGCCGTTTCTGGAATTCGAAACCCTGACGCTGGCGCCCTTTGATCGCGCCCTGATCGAACCCGCGCTGTTGACGGTGGCGGAGCGTGATTGGTTGAATGCCTATCACGCGCGCGTCGCGGCTGAGGTGGCGCCGCACTTGGATGCGGAAACAGCTACCTGGCTACGCGCGGCCTGTGCGCCGATTTAGGCGAGACTTCGTTTTGGGCGACTGATTCACCGTTTCCGTCATGCGACCGAGAGCAGATCAGGTTCAGATGGAATCATCTGAACGTGTGAAGATGCTCGAAAAACAACAAGGTAGAGCGGGTGGCGTGAACACATGTGAACGCAACACGCTCTACACGGATCAGGCGCCCGCCATTTCCAGCCATTCGGCTTCGGTCAGAACCTTCACGCCAAGTTCTGCCGCCTTGGCAGCTTTCGATCCGGCATCCGCGCCCACCACAACAAAATCGGTTTTC
Source organism: Asaia bogorensis (assembly GCA_945886995.1). GTDB lineage: Bacteria > Pseudomonadota > Alphaproteobacteria > Acetobacterales > Acetobacteraceae > Neoroseomonas > Neoroseomonas bogorensis_A. The sequence goes on along the minus strand of CAMCZJ010000255.1, from coordinate 3,891 downwards.
TTGGAGACCGATTTCGTGACCTTGGCGCCGAGGCGTTCGGCGAGCGCTTCGGCTTCATCGCGCGTCATTTTCTCAAGCGTGCCAGTGAAGACCATGGTCTTGGCGGAGAATGGGCTATCGGCCGCGCTGGTTTCTTCAACCGGCAAAGGCGAGACTTCGGCGGCGAGGTCATCAAGTGCGGACAGGTTGCGCGGTTCGGCGAAGAATTCAACAAGCTCCTCCGCAATCGCGGGGCCGATGCCCTGGATGGAACCCAATTCCTCCCGCGCTTCGGACCCGATGATATGCGCGGCGATCATGGCAGCACGCCAGGCTTCCAAGCTGTGATAATGCCGCGCCAATAGCTTGGCGTTTTGTTCGCCAATACGGCGAATGCCCAGCGCAAAGATGAAACGCTCCAGTGCCACACTACGCCGCGCTTCAATCGCTTCCAGTAATTTGCTGATTTTGCGTTCACCCCAGCCCTCAAAGCCCGCCAGGGTTTCGCGCTTTTGGTGCAGGCGAAAAATATCGGCGGGGCTTTTGATCAGCGCGGCATCGAATAGGTTTTGGATGTTCTCCTCACCGAGGCCCTCAATATCCATCGCGCGGCGGGAGACGAAATGCCTCAAGCGTTCGGTGGTTTGTGCGGGGCAGATCAGGCCACCGGTGCAGCGGCGGACCACATCTTCACCATCACGAATGGCATGGCTACCGCAGGCGGGGCAGTTCAACGGAAAGGCATAGGGCTTCGCATCGGCAGGGCGCCGTTCCAGCACCACACCCAGGATTTGCGGAATGACATCGCCGGCGCGTTGCAGCATGACGGTATCGCCGATGCGTACATCTTTGCGCGTGATTTCATCTTCATTATGCAAGGTCGCGTGGCGCACCACGACGCCACCGACATTGACTGGCTCCATCACCGCGCGCGGTGTCAAAGCGCCGGTGCGGCCGACTTGGATTTCGATATCGAGCAGCTTCGTCACGGCCTGTTCGGCAGGGAACTTCCACGCCACGGCCCAGCGCGGCGCGCGGCCCACAAAACCAAGGCGGCGCTGCCAATCAATCCGGTCAAGCTTATAGACAACGCCATCAATATCATAAGCGAGTGCGGCGCGGCCTGCGCCAATTTCGGCCTGAAAACTTTCAGCAGCGTCTTCGTTGTCCAACCGGCGAGAAAGCGGGTTCACCGCAAAACCCCAGCGGCGAAGCGTATCCAGAAAATCATGGTGAGTTTCGGCTGGTGCTTCGCTCGCCGCGCCCATGGCGTAGGCGAGCAGTCTTAGCGGCCTGATTGCGGTGATGCGTGCATCAAGCTGGCGCACGGAACCGGCGGCGGCGTTGCGCGGATTGGCGGGGATAACAATCGCCTCGCCCAATTTCTCACCCGCGGCGCGGCGCGCTTCGCGGGCTTCGGCGGCTGCTTCCTGTGTAGTGCGGAAGGCAAGGAAATCCGCCTTTTCCATGAAGACTTCGCCGCGAATTTCGATGCTGGCGGGAAAGGGTGGCTTCAGGTGGCGTGGCAGGGATGGGATGGTCAGCAAGTTAGCGGTGACATCTTCGCCTTCTGCGCCATCGCCGCGCGTGGCACCTTTGATGAAGACGCCGTTCTCGTAGAGCAGGTTGATGGAAAGCCCATCAATCTTGGGTTCGCCCACAAAAGCCAGCGCCTCGGCTTCAGTCAGCCCCAGAAAGCGGCGGATACGTTTGCAGAAATCGCTGAATTCTTCGGGTGAAAAGACATTATCCAGGCTGAGCATTGGCTCACCATGGCGGGATTTGGCGAAGCCTTCCGCGACTGGTGCGCCGACGCGCCGTGATGGGCTGTCGCTGCGGATCAGGTGCGGGAAGCGCGCCTCAAGCGCGCGGTTGCGCGCCACCAGCGCGTCATATTCCGCGTCTGTGATCTCCGGCTGGTCTTTGCTGTGATAGAGGCGGTCATGCCGCGCGATATCGCGCGCGAGCTCTGCAAGTTCGATGGCTGCATCGAGTTCAGTGAGATTTTGTATGGCAGGCGCCTTCATGCCGCGCCCCTCATGCGAGGGCGGAATGATAAAAAAAGGAGGGGGTGCGGGGGAGTTCTCTTCCCCGCCCTTTCTTCAATCCTCACTCTTTACCCTCCAAAAGGCTCCGCGCCGCCGCCCGCGCTGCCTCGGTCACTTTTTCCCCGGCCAGCATGCGCGCGAGTTCTTCGTATCTTTCCGCCTGATCGAGGATTTCCACCCGCGTTTCCGCGCGCTGCCCTTTCACTTGTTTTGCCACGCGGAAATGCCGTGTGCCGCGTGCTGCTACTTGCGGGCTATGCGTCACCACCAGCACTTGCACGCGGTCAGCCACGCGCGCCAGGCGTTCGCCGACTGCCGCGGCGGTCGCGCCACCAATGCCGCTATCCACTTCGTCAAAGATCAGCGTCGGCACGGGTGAACCGCGTGACAGCACGACCTTGAGTGCGAGCATAAGGCGCGACAACTCCCCGCCCGAGGCGATTTTCGCGAGCGGCCCTGGTGTCTGTCCTGGGTTGGTGGCGACCAGAAAGGTGACGCGATCCTGCCCATCCGCGCCCCAGGCGCTTTCGTCGCGGGCGGTGATATCTATCACCAGCCGCGCGCGGTCCAGTTTCAGCGGTGGCAGTTCTTCGGCCAGCGCTTTCTCCAGCGCCGTGGCATGTTTGTGGCGCGCGGCGGTCAGTTTTGCTGCGGCGGCGAGATAGGTGGCGCGTGCCGTGGCTTCGGCAGCTTCAAGTGCCGAGACTTCGCCCGCGCCGGCATCAAGCGCTTCCAGCCGGGCGCGTAGATTGGCAAGCAGTGTGGCAAGTTCCGTGACAGGAACAGTATGTTTGCGCGCCGCGGCGCGCAGCGCGAATAGGCGTTCTTCTACCTGTTCCAGCCGGCGTGGATCGGGGCCGGTTTCGTTCATCAGCCGGGTTAGCAACCCCTCTGCCTCACTCAGCGCATCCTGTGCGGCGGCAAGGGCTTGGATGGCGGGTTGCGCTTCTTCATTGGGTGGCGGCAGGCGTTCCAAAGCACGGGCCGCTTCGCGGAGCGCACGGGCGGGGGAAGCCGCACGGCGGTCACGCGGCGTCAGTTCCCCCAGGGCGGCGGCGATGGCTTCGGCGCGGCGTTCGCCCTGTTGCAGCCTTTGGCGTTCGGTGGCGAGTGCATCTTCCTCCCCGTCCTCGGGGGCAAGATCGGTCAATTCGCCAACCGCGTGGCGCAACCATTCTTCTTCGCGCTGCGCGCTGGCGATTGCTTCGCGCGCGGCGGCCAGGCGGCGTGTCGCATCCCGCCAGGCCGCCCAGGCGCTGGCGGTGGTGCTGCGTTCGCCATCCAAACCGCCGAAAGCATCCAGCAGCCCGGCATGCGTGGCGGGATCGGCAAGGCCCACTTGTTCGTGCTGGCCTTGCACTTCAACCAATGTGGCACCCAAGCGTTTCAGTAGCGCAACGCTGACGGGCTGGTCATTGATAAAGGCGCGGGATTTGCCATCGGCTTGCAGCACGCGGCGCAGCACCAATTCATCTTCGGTGCTGATGCCTTGGTCGCGCAGGATATCGAAACACGGGTGATCGGGCGCTGGCAGGAAGCCGGCGGCGACACTGGCCTGCGCCTGCCCTGCGCGCACCAGCCCCGCTTCGGCCCGGTGGCCGAGCGCGAGGCCCAAGCTATCCAGCAGAATGGACTTGCCGGCGCCGGTTTCGCCGGTAAGTACCGCAAGCCCGGCATCAAAACTCAGGTCGAGCTTTTCGATCAGCACGACATCGCGAATGGCCAGAGAGGCGAGCATTGGCGCGCCGCCCCCGGCTCAGAAGATCTTGTTCAGCATCCGGCTGACAAAGCCAGGACGCTCACCACGACGTTCGGCGCCGGCTTCCACCAGTAGCGCGTAGCTATCAGCATACCAATCGCTGCC
>CAMCZJ010000254.1 GCA_945886995.1 Asaia bogorensis | reverse complement strand
CCGGCCCTTGTTTCAGGATGCGCGGGTGCGCCGCGCGCTGATTGAAGTGTTCGACTATGAATGGATGAACACCAACCTGTTCTACGGCGCCTATACGCGGACCGAGAGCTATTTCTCCAATTCCGATTTTGCTTCCCGCGGTCTGCCGGAAGGGCGAGAGCTTGAAATCCTGAACCAGTATCGCGGGCGCGTGCCCGTGACTGTCTTTACCGAGGAATATCGCCTGCCAAGGACCGATGGTTCAGGGAATAACCGCGAAGGGCTACGCCGTGGGCTTGCGCTGCTGCGCGAAGCCGGCTGGACCGTGCGTGACCGGCGCCTGGTGAATGCGGACGGAAGGCGCTTTGAATTCGAAATCCTGCTGCAAGGTGCAACTTTTGAACGTGTGGCGCTGCCTTATGTGCAATGGCTGGAACGCCTTGGCATAACGGCCCGCGTGCGCACCGTGGACCCCGCGCAGTATCAGGTGCGCATTGATGCCTTCGACTATGACATGACGATTGATAGCATCGGCCAGGGCTTTCACCCCGGCAATGAACAGCGCGATTACTGGACCTGCGCCAAGGCGCGCGAAAACGGCAGCCAAAACGTCGCCGGCATTTGCGACCCGGTAATTGATGAGTTGGTTGAGATGGTTATCGCCGCGCCCAATCAGGCAGAACTTGTGGCGCGGACCCGCGCGCTCGACCGCGTCTTGCTGCACCATAACTTCATGGTTCCGCATTGGCATAGCCGCAGCTTCCGCATCGCCTTCTGGGAACGCTTTGGCCGGCCAGAGAAAACGCCGCGCTTTGGCTTGGGCTTTCCCACCGCCTGGTGGATAGACCCCGCGCGGGATGCCGCCTTGGCGGAAGCCAGGCGTAACCTATAAAAATGGCCGCTTATCTTCTTCGCCGCTTGCTGCTGGTGATTCCGACTCTGTTCGGAATCATCCTGATCAATTTCGCCGTGGTGCAATTCGCCCCCGGTGGGCCAGTTGAACAGATGCTGGCGGAGCTGCGCGGTGAAGGCCAGACCATGGGGCGCATTACCGGCGAAGGTGGTGGTGAAATCCGCACACCCAATGCGCTGGAACAGCGCGGCACCGGCGGTGGCGGCGGCGATGGGCCGGTTGGGTCCTATCGCGGGGCGCGCGGGCTCGATCCCGCCATTGTCGCTGAAATCGAACGCGCCTTTGGCTTTGATAAGCCCGCGACAACGCGTTTCAAGGAAATGATCCTGGGCTATTTGACGTTCGATTTCGGGCGTTCACTGTTTCGGGACCGGCCAGTGATTGACCTGATCATCGAAAAAATGCCGGTTTCCATTTCGCTTGGTCTGTGGTCCACGCTGCTGATTTACCTGATCTCAATCCCACTAGGCATCAGGAAGGCAGTGCGCGATGGATCGCGCTTTGATGTCGCGACATCGGCGGTGGTGCTGATTGGCTATGCCGTACCGGGCTTCCTGTTTGCGATTATACTGGTGGTATTTTTCGCTGGCGGTTCCTTCTTTCAATGGTTTCCGCTGCGTGGGTTGAACAGCCCAGGATCGGAAACCTGGTCGCTTGGCGCGCGCATTTTGGATTACGCTTGGCATATGGTGCTGCCCACGATTGCGTTGGTGATTGGTGGCTTCGCGACACTCACGATGCTCACCAAAAACGCCTTCCTGGATGAAATCGGTAAGCAATATGTGCTGACGGCCCGCGCCAAGGGCGGGTCCGAAAGCCGCGTGCTTTATGGTCATATCTTCCGCAATGCCATGATGCTGATCATCGCCGGCTTCCCCGCGGCCTTTATCGGCATTTTGTTCACCGGCGCGCTGCTGGTGGAGATTGTGTTCTCACTCGATGGTCTTGGCCTGCTTGGGTTTGAAAGCGCCATTCGCCGCGATTATCCGGTGATGTTCGCAACGCTTTACATCTTCACGCTGATGGGGCTGGTGATGCAGATCATTGGCGATTTCACCTATACGCTGGTGGATCCGCGCATTGATTTTGAGGCGCGGCGCTAATGCTCTCCCCGCTCACGCAGCGCCGGCTTGCGAATTTCCGCGCCAATAAGCGCGGCTACTGGTCGCTGATCATTTTCGGGACGCTGTTCTTCATCACGCTTTTTGCGGAATTCCTGGCTAATGACCGGCCGCTGGTCGCGCGTATTGATGGGCGCTGGTATGTGCCGGTGCTGGCCGATTACGCCGAAAGCGACATTATCGAAGATGGCTTGCCTACGCTGGCCGATTGGCATGATCGTGGCTTTCGCGAAGAAATTGAGGCGAAAGGTGCGGCCCTGATCTGGCCGCTGATCCCTTATTCCTACCGCAGCGTGGTGCGCGATTTGGGCAGGCCGGCGCCAGCACCACCATCGGCACGCAATTGGCTCGGCACGGATGACCAGGCGCGGGATGTTTTGGCGCGGGTGATTTATGGCTTTCGCATTTCCGTGCTATTCGGTTTCACCTTGACCATCATCAGTTCCGTCATCGGGATCGCCGCCGGCGCGGTGCAGGGGTTTTATGGCGGCACCACGGATTTGCTATTCCAGCGCTTCATCGAAATCTGGTCCGGCATGCCGCAGCTTTTCCTGCTGATCATCCTGGCGAGCGTGATAGAACCCAGCTTCTGGGTGCTGCTGATCTTCCTGCTGTTGTTTTCATGGATGAACCTGACCAGCGTGGTGCGCGCCGAATTTCTGCGCGGGCGGAACTTCGATTATGTGCGCGCCGCCAAGGCGCTGGGCGTTTCCGATGTGCGCATCATGCAGCGCCACATCCTGCCCAATGCGATGGTCGCGACGCTGACCTTTCTGCCCTTCATCCTGTCGGGTTCCGTCACGGTTCTGGCCTCGCTCGACTTTTTGGGTTTCGGCCTGCCGCCTGGTTCGCCCTCCCTCGGCGAATTGGTCAACCAGGGCAAGAATAACCTGAACGCGCCTTGGCTTGCGCTGACCAGCTTCCTGGTGCTGGGCGGCATGCTGACGCTGCTGATTTTTGTCGGCGAAGCCGTGCGCGATGCCTTTGACCCGCGCAAATTGCCGGGGGGGCAGGGCTGATGGCGCTGCTTTCGGTGCGCGATTTGTCTGTGGCTTTCCGTGGGCGAGAAGTCGTGCACGGCGTTTCCTTTGATGTGCAGCCCGGCGAAACACTCGCACTGGTGGGTGAAAGCGGCAGCGGCAAATCCGTGACCGCGCTTTCTTGCCTGCGCCTGCTGTCCAGCGCCGGCAGCAACCCGGCTGGGTCCATCACTTTGGATGGTGTTTCCGTACTAGATGCGGATGACAGGCAACTCCGCGCCTTGCGCGGCGGCGTGGCCGGCATGGTGTTTCAGGAACCCATGACCTCGCTCAATCCTTTGCATAGCATTGAGCGTCAGATTGCCGAGGCCATAACGCTCCATCGCCCTCTGGCGGGCGCAGCCTTGCGCGCGCGGGTGATTGAATTGCTGCGGCTCGCTGGCTTTCCGCAGGCCGAGGAACGTTTGGGCGCCTATCCGCATCAGCTCTCGGGCGGACAGCGCCAGCGCGTGATGATTGCAGCCGCACTGGCCAATGATCCCAAGCTGCTGATCGCCGATGAACCGACCACCGCGCTGGATGTGACCATCCAGGCGCAGATTCTGGAACTGCTCGCCTCACTCAAGCAACGGCTTGGCATGGCGATGTTGCTGATCACGCATGACCTTTCCATCGTGCGCCGCCATGCTGATCGTGTGGTGGTGATGAAGGATGGCCTTGCAGTGGAACAAGGCAAAGTGTCTGAGGTGTTTGCCGCGCCCCAGCATGAATATACGCGCATGCTGCTGGCAACCGAGCCGCGCGGCGCACCGGCGCCAATTCCAGCCGATGCCGCCATCGCGCTGGAAGCGCGCGATATCCGGGTGCATTTCCCGATCAGGCGCGGCTTGCTGCGCCGTGTGGTAGCCGAAGTGAAGGCGGTCAATGGTGTTTCGCTTTCACTCCGCGCTGGTGAGACACTTGGCCTCGTAGGTGAAAGCGGCTCCGGAAAAACCACGCTTGGCTTGGCGCTGCTCCGCATGGCGGATAGCCAGGGCAGCATTGTGTTTGCCGGGCAGGATCTCCAGGCGCTTTCCACCCGCGCGCTGCGGCCTTGGCGGCGGCGCATGCAGGTTGTCTTTCAGGACCCCTTCGGCGCATTATCCCCGCGCTTGAGTGTTGCGGAGATCATTGGTGAGGGGCTTGAAGTGCATGAAGCCAGCCTGCCGCGCACTGAACGCCTGGCGCGCGTGGCGGAGGCGCTGCGCGAAGTGGGGCTCGATCCGGCCATGGCAGAACGCTATCCACATGAATTCTCCGGCGGCCAGCGCCAGCGCATCGCCATTGCGCGCGCCATGGTGCTGAAGCCTAGCCTAGTGGTGCTGGATGAACCAACCAGCGCGCTTGATGTCAGCGTGCAGGCGCAGGTGGTGGATTTGCTGCGCGATTTGCAGGCGCGCCATGGCCTTGCCTATCTGTTCATCTCCCATGATCTGCGCGTGGTGCGCGCCATGGCGCATCGTATCGCGGTGCTGAAGGATGGGCTTGTGGTGGAAGAAGGTGAGGCCGCGGCGCTGGTGCAGGCACCGAGGCAAGCCTATACGCGCCAATTGATGGCGGCCG
>CAMCZJ010000253.1 GCA_945886995.1 Asaia bogorensis | reverse complement strand
CCCCCGCTTTGGATGGGCTTTCGTTCCGTGTGCTGGCCGGTGAGACGCTGTTGCTGACCGGCGCATCGGGCGCCGGCAAAACAAGTGCGCTGCGGATTCTGATGGGCTTTGCCCAGCCCGAATCGGGGCGCGTTGCCATCAATGGCCGGGATGCGATGTCGCTGAAGCCTTCCGAATTGCGACGCCTGTCATCTTATGTCGGGCAGCGCGCGCATTTGTTCCGCGCAACCTTGCGCGAAAACATCCGCCTCGCGCGGCCTGATGCGGATGATGCTGCGGTACTGGCCGCCGCAGAAGCCGCGCAGGTGATGGATTTCGCGCAGGATTTGCCGCAAGGGCTTGATACGCTGATTGGTGAAGGCGGCTTTGGGCTTTCCGGCGGCCAGGCTCAGCGCGTGGCGCTCGCGCGGGCGTTTTTGCGCGATACGCCCTTGGTGCTGTTGGATGAACCCACCGCGCATCTTGATCCGGGCACCGAAGCATCCGTGCTGGATGCGCTGCGCCGGCTTTGCGTGGGCCGCACCGCCATTATCGCAACCCATGCCAAGGCCGCGCGATCCTATTTCGGCCAAAGGCTGGAAATCGCCGATGGGCGGGCGCAAGGCAGCCGGCTTGCGGGGAATGATTAGGCCATGACCGCTGATCTTTTCCGCGTGCTGAGGCTTTGGCTGGAACGCTCCGGCTGGTTGGTGGTGGGGATCTTCGTGACGGTGATCTCAGCGCTGGCCGGTGTTGCCCTGTTGGCCTTTGCGGGCAAGCTGGTGGCGGCATCGGTGGGTGGGGCGGAAAGTGCCGCGCTGGCGGCGGCTGGTGTGATTGCGCTGCTGTGGTTGCGGCCCTTGATCCTGCTCAGGCCCATCATGCGCTATCTGGAACGGCTCGCGACACATGAAGCGACCTTCCGTGCGCTGGCCGATATGCGCGTATGGTTTTTCGGGCGCCTCGCTGAACGTCTGCCAACCGGGCTTGGCTTGCGTCGCGCCGGGGATTTGCTCGGGCGCCTGGTGGCGGATGTGGAAGCGCTTGATGGGCTTTATCTGCGCGCGCTGGTGCCGGCGGCGGCTTCCATTGCTGTGGTGCTGGCGATTGCGCTGATCCTGGGCGCGGCGGACCCCTGGCTTGCCATGCTGGTGGCACTGCCGCTGACCGCGGCTTTGGTGCTGCCGCTGTTGCTGGCGCCGGATGCGGCGCGGACGGCGGAAGCAAGTGCCCGCGCCCAAGGTGCGCTCCGCACCGCAACGGTGGATCCGCTGACGGGCATTGAAGATACGCTGGCGGCAAATGGCGAACAGCGCGCGCTGGCACGGGTTGCTCAGGAAGATCGTGCGCTATCAGGCGCGCAGCGCGCCTTGGCACGAAGGGCCGCCTGGGGCGGCGCGGCGGGCGCCTTGCTCACGCAAGTTGCACTGTTGGCAGCACTTGGTTGGACCATGCTAGCCGGGCAGTCCGGCATGGCCGCCGGCGTGCTCGCGGTATTCCTGGCGATTGCGGCGGCTGAGGCTTTGGGGCTGATGCCGCGCGCTGGCGCCGCGGTGGCGGCGGCGGCGGCGGGCGCGCGGCGGCTGTTTGAAGCGGCTGATGCGGCGGTGCCCGTGCCTGACTCGGCTTCGCCCAGCGCAGCACCTTCGGGTCATGCGCTGGTGCTGCGCAATGTGGTGTTTTCCTGGGCGCCGGATCGGCCGCTTGTGTTTGATGGGCTTGATCTTGATGTGCCGGAAGGGGCGCGCATTGCGCTGCTCGGGCCTTCGGGCACCGGCAAATCCACGCTCGCCGCGCTATTGCTGAAATTCGCTGCCCCGCAGCAAGGCAGCATCACCTTGGGCGGTGTTGATATCGCCACACTTCCCGCTTCGGTGCTGCGCGATCGCATTGCTTGGCTCACGCAGGATGCGCGGCTGTTTGATGACAGCATCGCCGCCAATCTGCGCCTAGCCGCGCCTGAGGCAGATGATGTGGCGTTATGGCGGGCCTTGGACGGCGCGCGGATCGGCGATGTGGTGCGTGCCCTGCCGGAAGGGTTGGAAACACCATGCGGCGAAGCGGGGGCAAGGTTTTCCGGCGGTCAGGCACGGCGCATTGCGCTGGCACGGGCGCTGCTTTCGCCAGCGCCCGTGCTGATTTTGGATGAACCCGCCGCGGGGTTGGATGCCGCAACGGAACGCGCCTTTATGGAAACGCTGGACGAAGCCACTGCAGGGCGCAGCGTGATCTTGATTCTGCACCGCCTGACCGGCGTGGAACGGCCAAGCCGTATTCTTCGTCTGGCCAGCGGGAAAGCCATTGCAGCCACGGGCTGAAGGCCGCGAAGGCCCTGACCGTTACACCCCGGCCAAGGCTGCTATGACCCAGCCTTAATTGGGCTTTCCCCGCCCTTCACCCCCCATAATGGAAATGCGCTTGACGCTCGGCTTGGCTTCCGGCGGGCGCGGCAATGTCACAGTCAGCACGCCATTTTCGAAGCGCGCCCCCACCTTGGCCGGATCAGGCGCGAAGGGCAGGCGGAAGGAACGATGGAATGACCCATAGCTCCGTTCGGAAAGGCGCAGCCCTTCCTTTTCCTCGGTTTTTTCTGATTTCTTTTCACCAGCAAGCGTCAGCAGATCATCATCTATGGTCAGTTCCACATTCTTTTCCGCCATGCCGGGCAATTCGGCGGTGACGATGATTTCCGCCTCAGTCTCTCGTACCTCCAGCGAAGGTGCGAAGGCGGGCTCCGCAAGGCTCGCCCGGAAGGAGGGAAAGCCGCGAAACACCTCGTCGAAAACGCGATTCACTTCACGATGCAGCGTGCCCAGCGGATCACGAGCCGATTCACGCGCTGTTACAAGCGATGTTGCCATGTTATGCGTCCCTTGTTGGAATACCGCGTCCTGACTCCAAGGTCGGCGCGGGATGATCTTCTACCAGGGCCGAGGGGGCTGCCGTGAATCATCAATCCGTGAGCGTGAAACCTCTCGATCCACAAAAATTCCGCGATCCATGCGTCACTGCAAAAGGCGAGGTCCGCGCGCAAGTGGCGCTTGCAGCGCTGGAGACGCTTTGGATCAATACCGGCACGCTCTGCAATATCACCTGCGTCAATTGCTATATTGAAAGCAGCCCGCGCAATGATGCGCTGGCCTATATCAGTGCCGCTGAAGTGGCGCGGTTCTTGACTGAAGCTGAAGACTTGCGCCTGCCCTTGCGCGAAGTGGGCTTCACCGGCGGGGAGCCTTTCATGAACCCCGACATTCTGGCCATGCTGGAAGATACACTCCGCCGTGGCTTCAAGGCGCTGGTGCTGACCAATGCCATGAAGCCCATGATGCACCATGCGGCGGGCCTTTTGGCACTGCAGGAAAAATACGGCGCAAACCTGACACTGCGCGTTTCACTCGATCATCCAGATCGCGCGACGCATGATGCGGAACGCGGCGCAGGCAGTTTTGATCGAACCATGGAAGGGTTGGGCTTTCTGGCACGCCATGGCTTTCGGCTGCATGTGGCGGGGCGGGCGGGTTTTGGCGCGGGCAATGAAGCCACGTTGCGCGCGGATTTCGCGGCACTTTTCGCCACCCATCGCATCACGGTGGATGCCGCCGATCCTGTAGCGCTGATGCTGTTCCCGGAGATGGATGCTACAGCGGATGTACCCGAAATCACTGAAGCCTGCTGGGGCATATTGGGCAAATCCCCCGATAGCCTGATGTGCGCATCGGCGCGCATGGTGGTGAAACGCAAGGGCGCTGCCCAACCCGCCGTACTGGCCTGCACCCTGCTGGCCTATGATTCGCAATTTGAACTGGGCGCGACCCTTGCCGAAGCTGCCCGGCCCGTTGCGCTGAATCACCCGCATTGTGCCAAATTCTGCGTCCTTGGCGGGGCGGCTTGCTCCAGATGACACGCTGACAATTGACGCCGCTGCCTGGGCGCGCGACCAAAGGGAAACGTCGAATCGGAGCCCTGTGTGATGCGCCGCCGCCATCTGATCGCTGCGCCCGCATGAATGCCATGCATGACGCACCGCGTGAGACCTTGCGGCGCGTATTCGGCTATGGCGCCTTTCGTGGCCGGCAGGAAGAAGTGATCCGCCATGTCGCTGCGGGCGGTTCAGGGCTTGTCCTGATGCCGACCGGTGGCGGTAAGAGCTTGTGTTTTCAGGTCCCCGCGCTATGTCGCCCTGGGATCGGCATTGTCGTCTCCCCCTTGATTGCGTTGATGGAAGACCAGGTCGCGGCGCTTCGCCAACAAGGTGTGGCTGCAAGCGCGCTGCATTCAGACCTGCCGCCAGATGAAGCGCGCGGCGTTTTGCGCGATTTGCATCAGGGTGCGCTGAAGCTGCTTTACATCTCCCCGGAACGGCTGACGCTGGAGACGATGCAGGCGCGGCTGGAAGGCTTGGATATAGCCCTTTTTGCGGTGGATGAAGCGCATTGCGTCAGCCCATGGGGCCATCATTTCCGGCCAGAATATCGCGGCCTTGGCATTTTGGGGGCGCGCTTTCCGCAGGTGCCGCGCGTCGCACTCACCGCAACGGCTGACCCGCGCACGGTGGAAGATATTCGCCTGCAATTGGGCTTGCAGGATGCGCCTGTTTTCCGCGCTTCCTTTGACCGGCCCAATATCCTGATCGAAGCCGCGCC
>CAMCZJ010000252.1 GCA_945886995.1 Asaia bogorensis | reverse complement strand
TTGCCATTGGTGCGGGCGATATGATTGGCCTTTCCGGGCGATTGTATATCGCGACCGAGGCCATCACCGCATCCGGCACTGGCACTGCAACCATTCCGATTGCACCGCCTTTGCGAGAGGCGCTGCTGGTGAACCAGCCGCTGGTATTGACCAAGCCGACTGTGCCGATGCGCCTGGTATCAGATGATGAGGCGGCCAATCCAACGCGTCCGGGGCGTTTCACGGCCATCACCATCCGACTTGAGGAGGCGTTGTAATGTCCGGCAGCACACCATCGCCGCGCCTGACGCCCGCTGCCATTGCCGCTGCCGCGTCACCCATCGCGGCCCCTGTTGTGCTGGTGGAGCTTGATTTCGCCTCGGGCTTTTTTCGTGCCTGGACGGGCATTGGGCCATTGCATTGGGCGGGCAAGGTGTTTGAGGGGCTGGGCGCCATTGGTGCCGTCAGTGAGATTGAGGAAACCGTCGAATTGCGCGCGGTGCGGTTGACCCTTTCACTTTCACCCGTGCCGCAGGATGTGGTGGATATTGCTTTGGCGGAGCGCAGCTTTCGCCTGCGCCCGGCGCGGCTTTGGGGCGTGCTGCTGGATGCCGAGGGTGCCTTTGTCGCCGATCCATTCCCGCTTTGGGCCGGGCTGATGGATGTGATGGAAGTAACGGATGGGACAGAGGCGCGCATTGCGCTGACTTGCGAAAGTCGGCTGGTGGATCTCGAGCGCGCCGAGGTGCGGCGCTACACGGATGCCGACCAGCAGGCGGAATATCAGGGCGACCGGTTTTTCGAATATGTGCCTGCCTTGCAGGAGGCGGAGATACGCCTGCCGGCGCAGTGATGCGGCGGGGGGATTGGGCAATGCGGCTGGCGGCACTGCTGTCGGCGGCGGAGGCACGCGCCTTTGATGCGCGGCATTGGAATTGTGCGAGCTTCGCGCTTGCCGCTGTGGAAGCTGTCACTGGCAACAAGCCGAGCGTGAAGGTCCTGCGCTGCCTTGCGGCCTCGGCTGATAGCGCTGGCTTTCCACGCATCGCGCCGGCCTTTGCACGGCCCGGCGATATCGTCCTTGCCGGCGATCCGCCGCGCCTTGGCGTGGTGGTCGAAGCAGGGCGTGCGGCCTTTGTCGGCACGCATGGCCTGACCCACGCGCCGCTTACTGAATGCAGCATAGCCTGGAGGATCGGCTGAATGCCCGTCGCCATCCCGATCATTGCTGTCGCCGTCGGCGCAGTCGCCTCAGCCGCAGTCGGTGGTGGCATTATCGGCGCGCTGGTTGGCGCCGGCACTGCCTTTGCCATCACCAGCGTTGGCGGTTCCGTCTTTCCCTCGCGCCCACCCTCCGCCCCCGCTATTCCAAGCCGCGCGGTCGATAATACCACCGCCCCCGGCGCGGGGCGCACGCAATCCGTTCGCCAACCGCTGACAGAACACCAAATCGTCTTTGGCCGCTGCAAGGTGGGCGGACCCATCGTGTTCATCCATTCCGCGACCGATGATCAGGGCCGCGCTGATGGGTATTTCTACGCCGTTGTCGTGCTGGCCGCGCATCGCGTGCAGTCCATCGGCGATGTCTGGCTGGGTGATACGCTGGCCACGGATGCGAAGTTCTCCGGCCTTGTCCGAATTGATCGCCATTTGGGTGCGGCAGATCAGGTGGCGAATGCCAATCTGATCGCCGAGACAGCCGGCAAATGGACTGCTAATCATCGCGGCCGTGGGCGTGCCTATGTCGCGGTGAGGCTCAAAATCACTGCCCAGGCCTTTCCCTCTGGTCCGCCGAACATTGCCGCCCTGGTGCAGGGCGCGAATAGCATCATGGATCCGCGCAGCAATACGACAGGATGGTCCGACAATCCCGCGCTCTGCCTTGCCTGGTATCTCACCGCGCCCTTTGGCTGGAAGGCATCCTGGGATGATATCGACATCCCCGCCTTGATCGCCGCCGCCAATATCTGTGACGAGCTGATTGGCACGCGCGCCGGGGTTTATGAAAAGCGCTACACGGTCAATGGCCGTGTCTCGCTTGGCGAGGGCAAGATTGCCATCACCCGCAAGCTCGTTGCTGCCATGGCGGGCGCGCTGGTGGTCTCGGGCGGGCGGTTTTTTATCCATGCAGGTGGCACCGCGCTGCCTGTCACCACACTCAATGCAAATGCGTTGCGCGGAGATGTCACCATTCAGGGCAGCAGGCCGCGACGGGACCTCTTTAACGGCGTGCGCGCGGTCTATGTTGACCCTGCAAAAAACTGGCAGCCCACTGACGCGCCGCCGCTGCTCGCCGCGAATTACGTGGCCGAGGATGGGGGCGAGGCGATTTATCGCAGCATGGAATTTCCGCTGACGACGTCGGTCGCGACCGTGCAGCGCATCATGAAGGCCGAATTGGAACGCAATCGCCGCCAGCGCGAGGTGGCCTTTCCGGCCAATCTCTCCGCGCTGCGGCTGCGCCCCTGGGATAGTGTGACGCTGGCGCTTGACCGGCTGGGGCCATTCCCAGCGCGGGTGACGGGCTGGCGGCTGGCACCCGATGGTGGCGTGGATCTGACCTTGGCCGAGGAAGACCCCGCGATTTGGGATTGGGACCCGGCGGTCGATGAACGCGCGACCGGCGATAGCCCATCGGTGGTGCTACCCAACCCGGGTGTGATTGCCGCGCCGGCGATGATCAGTGTCGAGACACCGGCAGGTGTCAGCTTCACCGCAATGGCCATCTCCTGGGCGGCGGTCGGTAGTGCGTATCTCTCCGGATATGAATTGGAATTCCGCCCTGCCTCTGTGGCGGCCTGGCAGGGCTATGGCGGGGCGCTGAGTGCCACGGCAGCCTCTATCGCCACCAGCGAGCCGACGGCGTTCCGCCTGCGCGCCGTGGCCCGCAGTGGCGCGGTGTCCGGCTGGCAGGAGGCCTCCATTCCAGGCGGCGTCACCGCATTGGCAGCGCTCGGCATTGCGGGCGGTGTCCGGCTTTCGGGAATTCTCCCGCCAGAGGTCACGCGCTTGCAGGTGTTTGAAGCGAGCAGCGCCAATCTTGCCCAGGCGGTGAAGCTGGCCACCGAACCCACCGCGCTGCCCTGGGATCGTACCGGGTTAAGCGTTGGTGCTGCTCGCTGGTATTGGCTGCGGTCGGTCTCGGCCGAGGGCAATGTTTCCGCGCTGATCGGGCCAGTCACCGCTACCGCAAGCTAGGGGCGCTGCCATGGCCGCACGCATCGATGATCTGCTGGTGCTGGGGCAGAATATTTCGAAGACTGATCTGGCAAAATATCTGCGTGACCGTGAGGCGGTGCTGCCCTTTGATTTCGGTGGGCTTGG
The DNA here is from genome assembly GCA_945886995.1 of Asaia bogorensis. GTDB lineage: Bacteria > Pseudomonadota > Alphaproteobacteria > Acetobacterales > Acetobacteraceae > Neoroseomonas > Neoroseomonas bogorensis_A. The sequence goes on along the minus strand of CAMCZJ010000252.1, from coordinate 1,353 downwards.
GGATGGTGCGGCGAATGATCGCGCGGCCATCCAGGCGTGTTTTGATCGCGCGGCGGCGGATAAGAAATTCGCCGTCATCCCGCCCGGCACCTGGCGCGTGGATGCTGGCGTTGTGCTTGGCGGCGGCGCACGCGGACTGATCATGCAGGGGATGATCCAGTACACCGGCGCCACCAATGCGCCCGCCACCGTGCTGACGTTGGGTGATGGCGGCGCCACGCGCAATGGCGAAAAGCTCTATCTGGGCCTACAAGTGACGCGGCAGTTCCAATCCGATTGGGTCAGTGAGGATGATATCGGGATCTTGGCGCGCAACCTGGATTCCTCGCTGCTTGATCTGCGCCTGGTGTCCGGGTTCACCATTGGGCTCCGCACCCTTGGCGATGGGCGGGGCTTCGAGGATAGCACGCTGCTCCTCGGCCGTATCCTCAACAACCGCTACGGCCTTGATGCGCATGCCGCGACGGCGACGGCCTGGAATACTTCCATCCGATACTATGGCGGGCATTTCGCCTGTGGCACGGGGATCAACCCGGCGATCGATCGCTTTGGCGTGCGATTTTCGCGCGGTGCCGCGGATGCCTATAACAACCACAATCGCCATGTCTTTGACGCGCCGAATTTCGAGCTGCGCCAGCTTGACCCCAATGTCGCCATTCCGTTTTTGAATGAGACAAACGGTACGGCCATCATCGCGCGGAATATGCGGATGGAGGGCTGCTCCCCCTTTGCCGCGCGGCACACGGCGGCCGCGACCGATTGCGAATATGATGTGGCCTGGGCGCAAAGCTATGCGATCAGCGTGGACTACACCCCAAGCGCGACCCGCGCCGGCAATGCCGTATTCAACCGCCACCGCGCACCAACATCGCGCCTCACGCGCTTGCTGGCGCATATCCCAAATATCCGCGCTGCCGCCTTTTGGCAGAGCGGCTCGGAGATTGGTGTTGAAGGCGCCTGCATCATGGCGACTTCCACCACCGCCGAGACCGCCATGGCGGCGCTTTCCTGGAATGGGCTGAATGGCATTACGCCGACCGCGCGCGGCCTGCTGCTGAACCCCAATCGCGGCATCGGCTTTGTTGCGCAAACGACGCACGCCAAGGAATTCGCGCTGGCGCATTGGCTAGTGGGCGGTGCCGATGGCGGGCGGCTATGTCTCCGCTGCTTTGATGGCGCGGGCATTGTGCGGGAAAACATCGCTGGCGATGCGCTCGCATCCGGCACAACGCTGCAATGGGCGCCGACCTCCAAAACCTGGCAGGCGGGGGCGGTGATGCAGGAGAGCGACCTCAACCGCCGCCAGACGGTGCGCTTTGGGCCGGAGGTCGCCTTTGCGCAAATCGGGATCAT
>CAMCZJ010000251.1 GCA_945886995.1 Asaia bogorensis | reverse complement strand
AAAGCCCCAAAACAGGCCATCACCGCCGTCATGCGAAAGCTCATCATCCTCGCAAACGCGCTACTCAAAAAAGGTAGACAATGGCAAATGCGGGTGGCTTGACTATCACGGATACTCTAACCCCCAGGCTGCTCCATCTCAGGAAGCGGAGTTCAGGCGTCAGCCTGGCGCGCCAGCTCGCTTGCGCTCCCGCCAGGCGAAGGCCACGAAGACACCAACCAGGGATAGCGCCAGACCATACCAGGTGATGGCATAGCCGAGATGGTTGTTGCGTGGGCGCGGCAGGCTTTGTGCGGGCTCTGGCAGGCTGCCAGGCGGCCCCAGCAGCACAAGCCCATAGGGCGCCATGCCTGGGATGCCGAGCGCTGCGCCAATCGCCACCGGGTCAAAGTGAAAGAAGCGCCGCCCGGCCACATCATCCTGGGCCGCGAAGCGCCCAGCGGCCTCACCAAAGCGGATATAGCCGGTGATGTGTTGCGCCCCTTCGGGCCGGGGCAAGCCAGCCAGCCCGTCCAGCGGGACCCAGCCACGATCCACGAGCATCGGAGGGCCAGAATCGCGCAGGAAGGGCACCATCAGCCGCGCCCCCATCCTGTTTGCCCGTATCTCCACGCCCAATAAGGCTTCGCGGGCATGATCAAAGCGACCAACCGCTTCCAGCTTCGCATAGGGTGCAGGGGGGTCACTGATGGGCGCGGGTGGCGCGGCCTCAGCCGCTGCGATGCGCGCCAGGATATCGGTCTTCCAGACCAAGCGCTCCGCCTGCCAGGAGCCGAGCCCTAGTAGGATGATCAGAACGGGTAGCCCCGCCAAGGCGGGCCACATCAAGCGGCGAGACAACATCGCAGGCTTAGCTTGTACTACGATGCCGCCATTGCAAGCCAAGCAGCATGGCCTTGGCAAAGCGCATCACAATCAGTGAAAGCGGCAGCACCACTAAGGGCCAAATCAGCGCATGCGCCCAAAGTGGCGGTTCAAACCGCACATCCACCCAAAGGGCCATGATCACCGCAATGGCGCCGATCACGAAAATCCCTGCCATGGCGGGCCCATCACCCGCATCATGTGCACTTAAATCAAGCCCGCATGCCGCACAGGCGGGGCGGATATCCAAAAGCCCCGCAAAAACATGGCCGCTCCCGCATCGCGGGCAGCGGCCAAGAAGCGCTGATTTCAGCACGCCGGAGATACCCGGCGCCGTTCAGTGATGCGCGATTTCGCCCGCGCCCCACCAATAGATGCAAACAAACAGGAACAGCCAGACCACATCCACGAAGTGCCAATACCAGGCAGCAGCTTCAAAGCCGAAATGACGTTCCGGCGTGAAATGGCCCTTGATGGAGCGAATCAGGCACACAAACAGGAAGATGGTGCCGACCATGACATGGAAACCATGAAAGCCCGTGGCCAGGAAGAAGGTCGAGGAATAAACGCCGCCCCCGTAGAACTTGAAGGGTGCCATGCTGTATTCCCAAGCCTGCAAGCCAGAAAATATAACACCCAGCAGCACCGTGATCGTCAGGCCCCGGATCAGCCCCTTGCGGTCATTGTTGAGCAGTGAATGATGCGCCCAGGTGACCGTGCAGCCGGACAGCAGCAGGATCATTGTGTTCAGGAAGGGCAGATCGAAAGGATCAAAGGTGAGCGTGCCCTTGGGCGGCCAAATCGCGACCTCAGCGCCCGACACATGACCGGGGAAGAGCGCGTAATGGAAATAGGCCCAGAAGAAGGCAACGAAGAACATGACTTCCGAGGCGATGAACAATGTCATGCCATAGCGAAGCCCAATGCGCACGATAGGGGTGTGCAGGCCAGGGGTGCGGCTTTCATTCACCACATCGCGCCACCAGAAGAACATTGTGGCAAGCAAACCGGCCAGGCCGATAAAGAAGACAAGCTTATTGCCGTAATGAGCCCAAAGAATGATCCCAAGCACCAACGCGCCGCCCGCAAAGGACCCAACCAGGGGCCAGGGTGAAGGATCAACCAGATGATACGGGTGCTTATGCAGCGGTGGCGCTTCGCCATCCGCCGTGGTTGCTTGCGCGTGCGATGTGCTTGCCATTGTCAGTCCTGGTGCCTTCCTTTGGAACGGGTCTATGCCCGAACCGGACGCCTGCATCAATCCTGAAACCGCCCCCGAAATCAAGCCCATGATGCGTTAAAACACGGGCTGGGCGTGGATCAATTCTGCCTTGTACCGCCCCGCCCAACATGCGGCCCGGCATTGGCCAAAGCGCCAGCCCTTTTCGCATCTTCGATGGTGCGAAAGAAGCTGTAGGAAAGCGTGATGGTTCTGATGTCGCGCGTGTTGGGATCTTCGGCGATTTTCGGGTCCACCCAAAAGGTCACCGGCATATCAGCCCGTTCGCCCGGCGTTAGGGTTTGTTCGTCGAAGCAAAAACAGGCGATCTTGTGGAAATAGCGCCCGACCTTTTCAGGCGTTACATTATAGGTCGAAACCCCAGTTACCGGCGCTTCTGAGCGATTGGTGGCGGAATAGAAAGCCAAGCCTTCTTCGCCAAGGCGCAGCGTTATACTTGGCTGTTCTGGAATGAAGCGCCAGGGCAGGTTGGGATGTGTGGTGGCGTTAAAGCGGATGGTGATCTGCCGATCCCCCGCCGCGCCAGGCGCGGCAGCACTTCTTTGTGTGGTGCCGCCGAAGCCGGTAACGCGGCAAAACAGGTCGTAAAGCGGCACGGCTGCGAAAGAAAGCCCGACCATGAATGTAACAAGCCCCGCCGCGGCAAGCCCGGTGCGCTTGTTCCGCCTTGCGAGTTCTGCCTTGCGCTGTTCCTGGTCCATGCCGGTCATTTGGGGAGCAATGCGCCCTGGCTCAAGCCCGGATCAGCCGCGCAATGCCAATGAAATAGAACAACACCGAAAGCCCAACCAGCACCAGCAGCAGCGCGATATTGCGCCCGCGCCGACGCTTTTCGAAAATCGCGCGTTCTTCCGGGGTCATGGCGAAAGGATCAGCTTTTCAGCAGCCAGCACCGCGAAAAGCGCGAAAAGATAGGTGAGCGAAAAGCGGAAGCATTTCTTGGCTGCCTTGTCACCCGCAAGGCTGCGGCCTTCCGCATCCTGCGTCTCACGCAAAACAGCCACCGCATGACGGATGAAATTCAAGCCAAGCAGCGCAGCAATCACGCCATAGACCGGGCCGGAAAAGCCAATTAGCCAGGGCGCCATGCCAAGCGGCGCCAGCGCCAGCGTGTAATACAGAATCTGCTTACGCGTCTCACGCGCACCGGCGGTCACGGGCAGCATGGGCACGCCGGCCTTGGCGTAATCCTCATGCGCCCAAAGCGACAGCGCCCAGAAATGCGGCGGCGTCCAGATGAAGATGATGGCGAAAAGAATAATCGGCACCAGCGTAATGTCGCCCGTCACCGCGGCCCAGCCGATCAGCGGCGGAAAGGCACCCGCGGCACCGCCAATAACGATGTTCTGAGACGTGCGGCGCTTCAGCCACATGGTGTAAACCACCACATAGAACAGAATGGAAAAGGCAAGCACGCCAGCAGCCAGGTAATTCGTGGCGAAAGCCATCACCACGACAGAACCGACGCCAAGCAGAATGCCAAAGGCAAGCGCGGCATCAGGGGCGATGCGCCCGGCGGGGATGGGTCGGCGCGCCGTGCGGCGCATCACCGCATCAATATCGCGATCATACCACATATTGATCGCACCCGAGGCACCCGCCGCCACCGCGATGCAGAGAATGGCGATCACCGCCAGTATGGGATTCAAATACCCCGGCGCCACCAGCAGCCCCGCGACGGCGCTAAACACCACAAGCGACATGACGCGCGGCTTCAGCAGCGCGACCCAATCGCTCACTTCCGAGATATTGTAGGAAACAGGAAGGGGGGCCGCGCCCCCCTTGCCGTCTTCGATGACCGAATCGCTCATCGTCATACCGTCCGTTGCAGCGCCTTAGCGCAGACGAGGAATTTCCTCAAAAGTGTGGAAGGGCGGCGGCGACGCCACTTGCCATTCCAATGTCGTCGCACCTTCGCCCCAGGGATTGGCCGCAGCCTTGGCGCCCGAACGCAGCGTCACCCACACGATGTAGAAGAAGAACAGGAAGGACGCCACCGAGATCAGCGAACCAATCGAAGCGACGTAGTTCCACCCCCAAAAGGCTTCCGGATAATCCGGATAGCGGCGCGGCATCCCCTGATTGCCCGAGAAATGCATCGGGAAGAAGGTCAGGTTCACGCCGACAAAGGTCATCCAGAAATGCACCTTGCCGAGCGTTTCCGGATATTGCCGGCCGCACATCTTGCCGATCCAGTAATAGAAGCCCGCATAGATCGAGAACACCGCGCCAAGCGACAGCACGTAATGGAAATGCGCCACCACGTAATAGGTGTTGTGCAACACCTGATCGATGCCCGCATTGGCCAGCACCACGCCCGTCACGCCGCCCACGGTGAACAGGAAGATGAAGCCAATGGCAAATAGCATTGGCGTATCAAGCCGCATCGAACCGCCCCACATGGTCGCGATCCAGGAGAAGATCTTCACGCCAGTCGGCACCGCGATCACCATGGTCGCCGCCATGAAGTAGGCGCGCGTGTCCACATCCATCCCCGATGTGTACATGTGGTGCGCCCAGACAAGGAAGCCCACAAAGCCAATCGCCACCATCGC
>CAMCZJ010000250.1 GCA_945886995.1 Asaia bogorensis | reverse complement strand
CACCCTTCACAGCGTTCGCGCGGTAAACGGGAGAATATCGTTGGTGATATTCCAAGCGCGCTCAACCCGCCTTCTGGCTGCCGCTTTCACACACGCTGCCCGCATGTCATGCCCATTTGCCGGGAAGCGGCGCCACCACTTGTTGAAACGCAACCAGGGCATCAGGTGGCGTGCCATTTGATGACCGAAGCCCAAGCCTGAATAGGGAAAACGCCATGGCTGATGCGCCGCGCAAATCGCGCCTTGTCTCCGAAGTTGATTTCAATAAGGACGGTAAGCAAACAGGCTTTATCCGCCTGTTCCATTCTACGCATGACAGCGCCTATGGCTTCCTGCCCATCCCGATTGTGGTGGTGAAGAATGGCGAAGGCCCGACCGCGCTTTTCACTTCCGGCAATCATGGCGATGAATATGAAGGCCAGGTGGCGCTGACCAATCTGGCGAAGGCGCTCGATCCTGCGCGGATCAAGGGGCGCGTGATCCTTCTGACCATGGCGAATTATCCTGCGGCACTTGCGGGGCGCCGGGTTTCGCCGATTGATGATCTCAATTTGAACCGCATTTTTCCAGGCGACCCGGATGGCACCGTCACGCGGCAGATCGCCCATTACATTGACAGCGAATTGATCCCGCTGGCGGATTTTGTGATGGATTTGCATTCGGGCGGATCGTCACTGAATTACATTCCTTGCGCGCTGGCGACGCAATCAAATGATCCCGCGCTATTCGAGAAGCAATTGGCAGCGCTCCGCGCCTTTGGCGCACCCTTCACCTATATCCAAGGTGGCGCGCAGGGTCAGGGCGGTAATCAGACTCTCGGCAGCGGGGCGGAACGGCGCGGCAAGATCGCGCTTGGCAGCGAATTGGGCGGTTGCGGCACGGTCAATTCTGAAGGGCTTGCCATTGCCGAACGCGGTGTGCGCAACGTGCTGGTGCATCTTGGCATTCTGCCAGCATCCGATTGGGTGGAACCGCCCGCCCCGACGCGCTTCTTGGATGTACGCGGGCAGGATTACTATGTCTATGCGCCAGAGAACGGCGTTTTCGAACCGCTCGTAGAGCTTGGCGATACGGTGAGCATCGGCACGCCTGCCGCGCGCATCCATTTCACGGAAACACCCTGGCTGCCGCCGGTGGAAATCAATTTCCGGGCGGCTGGCATTGTCATGTGCAAACGCATCCCGGCGCGCACCAAGCGCGGCGATTGCCTGTTTCATTTGGCGAGTGATCTGAAGATTGCGTAAGGCCCCATCACCACAAAAATGCCGCAAGGACCGTGTTTCTGATATAAGAAACGCCCCCTCGTGAAGTGGAGTTGGAATCATGCTGCTGCGTCTTTCTGCGATCCTGCTGCTCTGCGGCATCGCCGCCTGTGCCCCGGCCACAAATTCCACGGTGGAACGTCAGGCCCTTGGTATTCAGGGCACAGTTTTCCGCGGCACCATCATCGCCATGCGGCCTGTAGCTGTCAGCGGAACACGTAGCGGCATCGGCCCCGCCGCAGGCGCCGTTGGCGGGGGCTTCCTGGGGAGCACGGTTGGCGGCGATTGGCGCGCGCGTACCGTGGGCGGTGTGGTCGGCGCCTTGGCCGGTGGCGTTGTCGGTGGTGCCATTGAAGAAGGCGCCACCCGGGGAGAGGCGATGGAATTCATCATCCGGCGCGATTCGGGTGGCGAACGCGTCGTTACCCAAACCAATGAGCTTGGCCTGCAAGTGGGTGAACGCGTGATGGTGACGGAAACGGATCGCGCACGCATCTCCCGCGAAGTACCGGGCACCGCAGCTTCCCCCCGCTGAAGCCTCAATTGGCCTGAACCAGTGTTTTGGGTTTAGGCTTAGCCTCTGGCGTCGAACCATGCGCCAAGCGGAGGTATTGCCATGGACCTTGTCATCAGGGGCAACTGCGTCGTCACGCCTTATGCAATCGGCCCCGCCGAAATTGGCATAGCGGGCGAAAAGATCGTCGCCATTGCCGCGCCGGGCAGCCTGCCTACGCCTTCTGGCGTGCGCGTGGTGGAAGCGGGCGACAGCATTGTGATGCCAGGCGGCATTGACCCGCACACGCATTGCCTTTGGCCCATCCCCGGGCCGGATGGAAAGCTGGATCAGACCCAGGGCGCATCCGTGGTGGGTCGCGCCGCGCTTTATGGGGGCACCACCAGCATTCTAGATTTCGTGCGCTGGACGCACGGCAAAACCATTGAAGGCGCCATAGCGGAACGCCAGGCCGCGTGGAGCGCCGATGGCTGCCCCTGCGATTACGCCTTTCACATCATGGTGGAAGGCGATCTGCCGCCCGATATCCCCGCCCAGTTGGGTGAGGCGATTGAAGCCGGTCACACCACCACAAAAATCTTCACGACGGATATCACGCCTTCCCGCAAGGGCCGTATGGTGGATTTCGGCGATATCTGGGAAGTGTTTCAGGTGCTTTCCGCCAAGGGCGGGCTTGGCGTGATCCACGCCGAAGACAATGACATTGTCATGCATATTTACGCCAAGCTGTTTCGCGAAAACCGCGTGGGCTTTGAGAATATGGCAGAAGTCCACAATACGCTGTCGGAAGACCTTTCCTTCCGCCGCGTGATGCGCCTGGCGGAACATGTGCCAGGCACCGCGCTTTACATGATGCATGTCTCAGCCGGTAATGGCGTGCGCGCCATTCGCGATGCGCGCGCCAAGGGCCTGCCGATTTATGGTGAATCGCTGCATCAATACATGCTCTACACAAGCGAGGATTATAAGCGTCCGAATGGGCAGATGTATCACACCTACCCATCGCTGAAGTCCCAGGCGGACCAGGATGAACTTTGGGCGGGCGCGCGGGATGGGTCCATTTCCTGTGTTGCCACCGATGAACTTTGCTGTTCTTTGGCCGTGAAAACCCAAGGCAAGCGCATTGATGACACAACTGGCGGGAATTCCGGCGTGGAACCCCGTGTTGCGGTCATGTACACGGAAATGGTCGGCAAACGCGGCTTTACGCTCAGGCAATTCGTGGACGCGGTTTCCACCAATGCGGCAAAGATCATGGGCATGTATCCGCGCAAGGGTGCCATTGCTGCCGGCGCGGATGCGGATATTTGCATCCTTGATCCCAAACTGAAGCGCATGGTGCGCGCGGAAGCACTGCATGAAAGCGATTATACGCCCTGGGAAGGGCGGCAGGTGGATGCCTGGCCCGCCATGACCATTCTGCGCGGCAAGATCATGGTGGAAAATGATCGTTGGGTCGGTGATGCCGCCGGCGGAAAATGGTTACCGCGGCGCATTGCGCAGGAAATCCGTACCGCGCCTGCCGTATGAACCCACCCGCGCTGCGCGCCCTGATCGCCGATAGCCTGACGCTTTGGGGCGTGGCAGGGCGCGTGGATATTGCCGATGCTGGCGTAAGAATCACCGCTGCTGATCTGGTACTGCATGTCGCGCCAGCCTTGCCAGAAGAAGCGCCGATGCGCTGGTGGTTGATTAGCGAAACCCGGCGCCGTCCCGCGGCTTCCATGCTCGGGCTATTGCGCAGCCTGCGTTACGCGCTGAATGCAACCAACGCGGAACCAGCACGCGCACGGGTTGCGGCGCCGCTATGATTCCCGTTTCGCTCATCACCGGCTTTCTTGGCAGCGGCAAGACGACGGTGCTGCGTAAGGTGCTTCGCGATCCCGCCTATGCCGGCAGTGCGGTGATTGTGAATGAATGGGGCGATGTTGGGCTTGACCATGAATTGCTGGAAACATCCGAAGAAAACCTGCTCGGCCTCGCCAATGGGTGCCTTTGCTGCACAACACGCGGTGATCTGGCGCGCACGCTGATAGACCTTGCGGCGAGACGCAAATCAGGCGCTGTCAACTATCATCGTGTGCTGATCGAGACCTCGGGCCTTGCTGATCCCGCGCCCATTCTGCACACGCTGCTGATGGACCCAACCATTGCTGAGAGCCATCGTGTTGAGGCCGTGGTGACAGTGGTGGATGCGCTGCTTGGGGCGGAGACTATCGCGCGCCATCCGGAAGCCGCGCAGCAAGCCATGCTCGCGGATCGGCTGCTGCTCAGCAAAACTGATCTTGCGCCGGATACATCTGCCTTGGAAGCGCGGCTTGCGGCGCTCAATCCCAGCGCGCCGATCTTACGCGCGGTGCAGGGTGCCATTCCGCCCGATATGCTCTTTGCCTCAGCCGTTCGGCCGGAAGCATTGCAGCATTGGCTTGATGTCACCGCCACCGCCAGCGCACGCCACAGCGCGGGTGTGGAGACAATCTCCATCCTGCGTGAAGCCCCCCTGCCCGCCGTGGTGCTACCGCTTTTCCTGGAAGCCTTGGCCGAACATGCTGGCGAGAAATTGTTGCGCATGAAGGGCATCATCCGTATCGCGGAAGCGCCAGAAAAGCCGGCAGTGCTGCATGGCGTGCGCCATGTGCTGCACCCAATCGAATGGCTGGAAAATTGGCCATCGGCAGATCGGCGCTCTCGCCTGGTGCTGATCGGCCAGGGCATTCCGCAATGGTGGCCCGCGCGGCTTTTGGAAGCTTTGGAGGAAGAGGCGCGCGGTTAGGTCGCGGCGCGAATGGCCGCCCAGATGCGTTCAGGCGTCGCCGGCATTTCAATATGGGTGATGCCAAGCGGGCGCAGCGCATCAACAACGGCATTGATCAGCACAGGCAAAGCGCCAACCGTACC
>CAMCZJ010000249.1 GCA_945886995.1 Asaia bogorensis | reverse complement strand
AGGGCAAGGATTACTCGCTTGCGGCGGCGCAGTCGCTTGTCCTCATGCTCATGGTCTGCGCCTTGACGTTCATACAATTCCGTTTTGTCGAACGTCGCGTGCATTACAGCTAGGGCATTAGCAGCAATGATCGAACGTACCCCACTCCTCAACTTCACGACCCATGCCATTTTGATCGTGGGGCTTGTGATGCTGCTCTTGCCACTCTGGATTGTCTTTGTCGCTTCCACTCATGACTTTAGGACCGTCAATACTGTACCGATGCCTCTTTGGCCGGGTTCGCATATGGTGGAAAATTACGTCGCTGCCTGGACACAATCCGGCTTCGGGCCAAAAATGCTGAACAGCCTTGTGATGGCCATTGGCGTGACCACAGGCAAGATCGCCATTGCAGCGCTTTCAGCCTATTCCATCGTTTATTTCCGCTACCGGTTACGGATGGTATTTTTCTGGCTTGTCTTCATCACGCTGATGTTACCGCTGGAAGTCAGAATCGTTCCAACTTACGCAGTTGCCGCAAATGCGTTCCGCCCGCTTCAAGTGTTGCTCGATGTGTTCGGCATGTCTTGGCTGCTTGAATCAGTAACCGGGCTTAGGCTTGTCTTACCGGAATGGAGCCTGTTGAATTCGTATTCGGGTCTTATTCTTCCATTGATCGCAACCGCAACAGGTACTTTCCTCTATCGGCAATTCTTCCTCACCGTGCCGGATGAATTGCTGGAAGCCGCGAAGATGGATGGTACCGGCCCCTTGCGCTTTCTGTTCGATATTTTGCTTCCACTCTCCAAGACAAACATGGCGGCGCTAGCGACGATCATGTTCGTCTATTCCTGGAACCAATATCTCTGGCCACTGCTTATCGTAACCGATCCCGCCTATGGCACGGCCGTGATGCAGCTTCAGCGTATCGTACCTGGCCCACTGTTTGGGGAGCCACCGCGCTGGCACATCGCCATGGCAGGCACCCTAATCGTCATGCTTCCCCCGCTACTGGTGGTTGTTTTTATGCAACGCTGGTTTGTGCGAGGGCTGATCAATCAGGATAAATGAGGCACCAATGGCCGATATTCTCATTCGAAGCGTCGTCAAATCCTATGGTCGCACCAAGGTGGTTCACGGCATAGACCTTGATATCCTTCATGGCGACTTCGCGGTGATCCTTGGCCCATCCGGGTGCGGCAAATCCACCCTGCTCCGCATGATTGCGGGCCTCGAAGAAATTGACGCTGGTGAGATCGCGATTGCGGGCCGGGTTGTGAATGAACTGGAACCGCGCGAGCGTGGCTGCGCGATGGTATTCCAGAACTACGCACTCTATCCGCATATGTCAGTTGCTGAGAATATCGGTTATTCCCTCAAGATAATGCGGATCCGCAAGGCGGAGCGGCTGGAGCGTGTTGCGGCAGTCGCACGTATTGTCGGGCTGGAGGAGTTTCTTGACCGGCGTCCCGCTCAGTTATCTGGCGGGCAACGCCAGCGCGTTGCCATGGCACGCGCCATGATTAAGGAACCGCAGGTATTCCTGTTCGATGAGCCCTTGTCCAATCTCGATGCAAAGCTTCGCGTCCAGATGCGCATTGAAATCCGTCGCCTCCATCGCCGGCTTGGCGGGACTTCCGTATTCGTCACCCATGATCAGGTAGAGGCGATGACACTGGCCGACAAGCTGGTGGTGATGAATGCAGGCCGCATTGAACAGGTTGGTACACCGAAGGAAGTCTACCACCGCCCAGCCAGTCTTTTCGTGGCCGGCTTCATCGGTTCTCCACCCATGAATATCATGAGGGTGGAAAGGGCAACGCCGGGCCTGGCGCGGCTAGCTTCAGGTGCCACCCTTCAAATGCCCGGGCTTGATACGGTGCCGGAAAGCTCTTTGCGCTTAGGTATCCGGCCAGAGGATATCGAATTGGTGGCGCCGGGCACGCCTGGCGCTATGGAGATGCCTGTTGAGTTTGTCGAAGAGCTGGGAGCAGGACATCTGGTGCATGGAGAGTTTGAAGGCGCGGAGTTTGTAGTTGCCCTACCAGGCGCCATTGAGGTGGTGGCTGGCGGGCGCCTTCACATGCGCTTTCCGCCTGAAGCACTTCATGTGTTTGATGCGGTCAGTGGATTGCGGCTTGATTGCGGAGACAAAGCTGCTGGCCTTAATTCCGGGGCCGTGCGTGAATTTGCGTAAAGTTCGTCGTGAAATCCCACGAAGTCGCCAGGCGGCTCGGCTGGAGCATTTCCTTGCCTTTGGCGTGCCAAGCCGGGGCGCGCAACTTAATAGAATTGACCTATGCCACGCTTCGCCATCTGCACTTCTCCACGCGATGTTACGACTTTCGTGTCCTAAAGGCCCCGTTCTTGGAGATCCCCCATGACTCAAATACCTTTGCAGCTTCTGCGCCGTCACCTGTTGCTCGGCGGTGCCGCACTCTTCGCGCCCGCCTCTGCCCTTGGCCAGGGCGCCCCCCGTACCGGCACCCTGAAGGTCGCCTTCCTCGGTCTCGACACTGCCGACCCGCATCGCCACACAGGCTCCATCGCGGTGCAGCAGGTCTATGTCGAAGGTCTGACCTCAATCGCTGATGACGGCACCGTGAAGCCTTTCCTGGCCACATCCTGGGAGATAAGCCCGGATGGACGACGCTACGAATTCAAAATTCGCGAGGGTGTGCGCTTCCACAATGGCCGGCTGCTAACCGCCGAGGATGTGCGCGCCAACGCGGTGCGCGTGCGGGATCAGGTGCGTGGCGGTTGGCTTTCCGCCCCTATGCGCCTGGTGGATTCGCTGGAGGCACCGGATGCGCGCACCTTCGTGATGACCATGAAGGAACCCTACGGCCCGCTACTCAATCTGCTGTCAGAATTGTGGATCGTCGCGCCCGAGAGCGAAGGCTGGGCGCAGACCATTCGCCAACCGATCGGCACCGGCCCATTCCGCTTCGGGCGCTGGCAACCGAATGTCAGCTTTCACGCGCCCGCCTTTGCGCAATACTGGCAAGCTGGCCTGCCACGCGTCGAGGCCGTGGAATTCTCGTTACGAGACGAAGCGGACCTCTCATTGGCGCTGCGCGCAGGTGACCTTCACATCGGACGCATCGGCTACGATAAGCTCGCATCCGTGCGTGCTGATCCGAATCTCGAAGTGCAGTTCATGAGGGATACCACTTGGTGGTTTTGGTCCTTCAACAACCGCAATCCGCGCCCGCCCTTCAACGACATTCGCGTACGCCAGGCCGTGAGCTTCATGCTCGACAAGCCCGCCTTCATGCGCTTCGTGGCGGGGGAGGCCGGCACTGTTACGAACCAAATGGCTGCGCCCGGTCAATTCTACTGGGACAAAGCCATGCATGATGCAGATGCGCATGCCGCCCCGAATGAGACCCGTGCCCACGCTTTGCTGCGCGAAGCGGGCGTGAACCCTGCAAATACGCCCTGCCGCATCGTATCCTGGCAGAGCGCCTATACTGAAATCGCGGTGCAGGCGATGCGCAAACTTGGCTTCCAGGTGGAACATCTCGCCCTTGACGACATTGGCGCGCAGCGCCGGCTCGGCCAATATGATTGGGACCTTGCCCCTTTCTCGTCTGGTCCACGTGCGGATATCTTCCTGCGCTTCGTGCGGCTGATGTCAGATGGGCCGAATGTCGGCCTGTGGGGCGGCACACGTGATTCTGAATTTGATCGGCTGGTGCGCGCAGCCATCGCTGCGGTTGACCTGAATGAGCGCCGGCGCCTTTACCTCGCTGCTTGGCAGCGTGCGATGGATAATTACTACACCGTGGTCATCGGCCATGCGCCGGAGCCAATCGCGAACCGGCGTGAGGTCACGGGCTACTCGCCCGGCTTCACCTGGGGCCAGCATCGGGTTGATGGCGGCTTGGCTTTCGGCGCGCTGACGGCACGCGGGTGAGTAGCCACGGCGCCGCCTTGGCGGTACCGCCACGCGGCAGCATGAAGGATGGCTTCAGCTTCGGTATGGCGATCCTCGGCCTCGCGCTGCTGGTTGCCATCATCGGGCCAAGCCTAGTGCCGCATGACCCGCTGACGCAGGAATTGGCGGCGCGCAACGCACCGCCCGATGCGGCGCATTGGTTCGGATACGATCATCTCGGCCGAGACGTTCTGGCGCGTCTGGTCGCGGGGACGCGCATCTCTCTTGCGGTCGCGCTGGGTGCGACCCTTCTCGCGATGCTGCTTGGTGCAGGGCTTGGGCTTGCGGCAGAGGCGCTTGGGCGCTGGCCTTCATTCCTGGTATTCGGCGTCTTCGATATGGTCCGGGCCTTGCCCTCCATCCTCTTGGCGCTGACGCTGATGGTGGCGCTCGGCATTGGCATCATACCCTTGATCGTCGCCTTGGGCGTCGCCTATGCGCCACACATGGCGCTGGTCGCGCGCGCGGCGTGGCGAAGGGAAAGCGCGACAGGCTATGTCGCCGCCGCGCGGGTGATGGGGGCAGCGCCACTGGCGACCCTTTGGCGCCATGTGCTGCCTAATATCGCTGGCGCACTCGTGACCCAGGCGGCCATCATCATGCCGCGCGCCATCACCACGGAAAGCGTATTATCCTTCTTTGGTCTGGGCGTTTCGCCGGAAACCCCGAGTTGGGGCCGCATGATCTCCGGCGCCTCGCGCTTTGCTGAAAGCGCCCCGCATGCAGTGCTGGCGCCAGTTTTGGCACTTTGCGTGGT
>CAMCZJ010000248.1 GCA_945886995.1 Asaia bogorensis | reverse complement strand
CCCGGCCCGTCCACCCCTGGACTTGCCTGGGGCACCGCGCGAAACTGTAAGCGACCATTCGAGGAACCCAAGCCCATGCGCAATACCGAAGAAATCTGGCGGCTGGTGGATGCCAAGGCGCGTGAGGCGATTGAACTCAGCGACCGCGTCTGGGGCATGCCGGAGCTTTGCTACGCCGAGCACCGTTCCTGCGCCGAACATACCGCCATGCTGGAAGCCCATGGCTTTCGCGTGACCAAGAATGTTGCGGGCATCCCGACGGCGGTGATGGGCGAAGCGGGGGAAGAAGGCCCCATCATTGCGATCCTGGGCGAATATGATGCGCTGCCGGGGCTTTCCCAGGAAGCGGGTGTGGCGGAACCGCGCCCTTTGCCGGGCGATGGCAGTGGGCATGGCTGCGGGCATAATCTGCTCGGCGCCGCATCCTTGCTGGCCGCGAGTGCGGTGAAGGATTGGCTCGCGCAAAACGGCATTAAGGGGCGCGTGCGCTATTATGGCTGCCCGGCGGAAGAAGGTGGTGCTGCCAAGGGTTTCATGGTGCGCGCGGGCTGTTTTGATGATGTGGATATGGCGATTTGCTGGCATCCGGCAGCGTTTTCCGCGGTGAATGAACCTGTTTCGCTCGCCAATACGCGCATTGATTTCGCTTTCACGGGCCGGTCTTCCCACGCCGCCGCCGCGCCGCATTTGGGCCGCAGCGCCTTGGATGCGGTGGAGCTCATGAATGTTGGCGTGAATTACATGCGCGAACACATGCCATCCGATGCGCGTATCCATTACGCCTATCTGGATGCCGGCGGCATTGCGCCCAATGTGGTGCAGGGCACGGCCAAGGTGCGTTACCTGATCCGCGCGCGTGATTTGGTGGAACTGAATGGCCTGGTTGCGCGCGTGCGCAAGATTGCCGATGGCGCAGCGCTGATGACGGAAACCAGTGTCTCCACCAAGGTGGTCAGCGCGGTGTCCAATTTGCTTGGCAATACGCCGTTGGAAAAGGCGATGTATGACAATTTCCAGCGCCTGGGTGCGCCGCAATTCGATGAGGATGATCGCCGCTATGCGCGCGAAATCCAGGCGACGCTGAAGCCCGAGGATATCGTCTCCGCCTTCCGCCGCCATGGGCTGACGCCAGAGATGGATTTGCCGCTTTGCGACAAGATTGTGCCACTGGAAAACAAGGGCTTTGGTGGCGTGGGGTCCACTGATGTTGGTGATGTGTCCTGGGCGGTGCCAACGGTACAGGCGCGCGGGGCCACTTGTGCGGTCGGCACGCCGGGGCATTCCTGGCAGCTGACCGCACAAGGCAAATCCGGCATTGCCCATAAGGGCCTTGTGCATGTGGCCAAAATCATGGCCGGCACGGCGGTGGATGCCATCGCCAATCCGGAGATCCTGGCCGCCGCCAAGGCGGATCACCAGAAGCGCACGGAAGCAACCCCCTATGTCTGCCCGCTGCCACCGGATGTGGAACCGCCGATCCAGATGTCGGCCTGAGCATTTTCAAGCCAAGTGGAACACTTGGCGACTCGGAAAATGCGATCAAACAAATTATGCGGGGGGTAACCCCGCCTTGCTTTCGCCCCGAATGGCGCCCATATGCGCTTCGTCAGCGCGTCATTCCGCGCGCCTCGCGCCCTGCCGGCTGCGTGATCGGTCCCCGCCGCTTCCCCGGAAGCGCGGTGCGGGCCCGGGTCGGCCAGATCGCTTTTCCCACTAGGACGGTCCCAATCCCGCGGGGCTTTCTGCCCCAAGCCGCGCTTGGCCCAGAAGGCTGTGCGCGGATGACTAGGATTCATCGTGACCGATACATTTGAGGCGCTGCGCCTCAACCCCCTTCTCCTTCAGGCATTGAAGGATGAGGGCTACAAATCCCCAACCCCCATCCAGGCCCAGGCCATTCCGGCCGTGCTGGAAGGGCGCGACCTTTTGGGCATTGCCCAAACCGGTACCGGCAAGACCGCAGCCTTTGCGCTGCCCTTGCTGCATAAGCTTGCCCTGCTGAAGGGGCGCCCGCCGCGCGGTGGCTGCCGCGTGCTGGTGCTGAGCCCTACACGCGAATTGGCGACGCAAATCGCCGAAAGCTTTCGCACCTATGGCAAGCATCTGGGCTTTTCCATCGCCACCATTTTCGGCGGTGTCGGCTTTGGCGGTCAGCGCCAGGCGCTGGGCCGCGGCATTGATGTGCTGGTGGCAACCCCGGGCCGCTTGCAGGACCATCTGGAACAGGGCTCTGCGCGGCTCGATCACGTCACCACGCTGGTGTTGGATGAGGCGGATCAGATGCTCGATAAGGGCTTCCTGCCGGCCATTCGCCGCCTGATCCGTGCCGTGCCGGCGGAACGCCAGACGCTGTTCTTCAGCGCGACCATGCCCGTGGAAATCAACCGCCTCGCGGATGAGATGCTGAAATCGCCCGTACGCGTGGCAGTGGCGCCGGTGGCGAGTACGGCCGAGAAAGTTGCGCAGCGCGTCATTCACGCCAATCGGCAGGATAAGCGCCGCGTCTTGGCGGAATTGCTGCGTGGTGAAGGCGTTGGTCGCGCGTTGATTTTCAGCCGCACCAAGCATGGGGCGGATCGTATTATTAATCAATTGGATCAAGATGGCATCAGCGCCAATGCGATCCATGGCAATAAATCCCAGAATGCACGCGAAGCCGCCTTGGCAGCCTTCCGCGATGGCCGGGCGCCCGTGCTGGTCGCGACCGATATCGCCGCGCGCGGCATTGATGTGGATGGCGTGACGCATGTCATTCAATTCGATTTGCCGGAAGTGCCGGAGACCTATGTGCATCGCATTGGCCGCACCGCGCGCGCCGGCGCGGCGGGGATTGCGATTGCGCTCTGTTCAGGTGAAGACC
This sequence comes from Asaia bogorensis, assembly GCA_945886995.1. Classification (GTDB taxonomy): domain Bacteria; phylum Pseudomonadota; class Alphaproteobacteria; order Acetobacterales; family Acetobacteraceae; genus Neoroseomonas; species Neoroseomonas bogorensis_A. The sequence continues at coordinate 1,817 of CAMCZJ010000248.1, read as the reverse complement.
GCGACAAGCTGCGCGCAATTGAAAAGCTGATCCGCGCGCAGATCCCGGCAGAAGACCGCCGCACCGGGGAAGCCGAGGAAGCAGCCCCAGCCCGCCCGCCACGTCAGCCCCGCCAGCAACGCGCGGCGCAAAAGCCGCGCCAGGCGCAGGAACAGCAGCGCCCGCGCCGCCCATCCTCTGGCCCTGGCCGGAGCGGCGGTGGCGGCGGAGGCGAAGCGTCTCGCCGCCGCGCTGGCTCAACCCCTGGTTCGGGGCAGTTCGGGCGCTTGCCGCGCTGATCTGGGGGCGCATTTGCGCCAACGCAAAGCCCGGGTCGTTTGCCCGGGCTTTTTTGTGCGGCATGACCAAGCCCGCCCAAGCGCCGGATTCCGGCCTGCTCGCCTATGCCAGCGCGAATTTGCCGCGCTACACCAGCTACCCGACCGCGCCGCATTTCACGCCGCTGGATGGAGTGGCGCCGCGCGGCTGGTTGGCGGAAACCAGGGCAGATGAAGCGCTTTCGCTTTACGTGCATGTGCCGTTTTGCGCATCGCTTTGCTGGTATTGCGGCTGCCATACGGCAGTGACCCGTTCAGCCGCGCGCATCGCGCGCTATGGCGCGGCTTTGGCGGAAGAAGCGCGGCTTTTGGGCGCGGTGCTGCCCATGCATGGCGGGGTGGCCGCGCTGCATCTGGGCGGCGGCACGCCAACCGCGCTGGGCGGCGAAGGGTTGATCGCGCTTGGCGCTGCGCTGCGTCAGCATTTCCCATTTCAGCTTGGGGCGGAAATCGCCGCCGAGCTTGATCCGCGCACGCTGGATACGCGCATGATTGATGCGCTGGCCGCCATGGGCCTGACGCGCGCGAGCCTTGGCGTGCAGGATATCTCCCCCAAGGTGCAGCGGCTGATCGGGCGCGTGCAGCCGGCGGAACAAGTGGCGGTGGCGGTTGAAAGGCTGCGCGGCGTTGGCGTTGGCGGGATCAATATGGATTTGATCTATGGCCTGCCGGGGCAGGGGGTGGCGGAAGTTGCAGCCTCAGCCCGCTTTGCCGCGGAAGTTGGTGCGGATCGCGTGGCGGTTTTCGGCTACGCCCATGTGCCCTGGATGAAGGCGCATCAGAAGGCAATCAAGCTTGAGGATTTGCCGGATGCGACGCTTCGGATGGCGCAGGCGGAAGCGGCAGAGCATGTACTGACCGATGCGGGCTATGTGGCGATTGGGCTTGATCATTTCGCGCGGCCTGAAGATGCCATGGCGCGCGCTGCGGCATCAGGCCGGCTGCGCCGCAATTTCCAAGGCTATACCACGGATGAAGCGCCGGTGCTGCTTGGGCTGGGTGCTTCCGCGATTGGCCGTTGCCGTGCCGGCTTTTTCCAGAATATTGCTGATGAGCGCGGCTGGCGTGCGGCGGTGGAAGCCGGGCGGCTGCCCATTGCGCGCGGGCGAGCGTTTGCGGGCGATGATGTTATCCGCGCGCAAATCATTGAACGTATCATGTGCGATCAGGCCTTGGATCTTTCGTCGGTACCGCCAGGAATCTTGGCGCATGCGCGCCCGAAGCTTGATGCGCTGATTACCGATGGGCTGGTGGCGGAAAGTGCGGGCAGGGTGGCCATGACGGCGCGTGGCGCGCGTTTCCTCCGGCATTTGGCAGCGTGCTTTGACGCCTATCTGGCGCCGGCCGCCACGCGGCATAGTGCGGCGGTTTAGCGTCTGATCCGCAGAGGCCGTAGGCCGGCGCGGTGAATCAGCCGCTCAGATAAGCGTCTGATCCGCAGAGGCCGTAGGCCGGCGCGGTGAATCAGCCGCTCAGATAAGCGTCTGATCCGCAGAGGCC
>CAMCZJ010000247.1 GCA_945886995.1 Asaia bogorensis | reverse complement strand
CGCCGCTTGAAGCCCGGGTCCAAGCCCGCGCGGCGCATCTGTTCATCCACATAATCATCAAAGGCCGCACCATCCAAAAGCCCATGCACACGCGGCGCCTCACCCACAATATCCTGCACACGCATGCGCGGATTGAGCGAGGCATAGGGGTCCTGGAAAATCATCTGGGTGCGGAGCTTCATCTGCCGCGCCTCGGCCCCTGTCAGCGCCTTGATGTCGCTCCCATCGCGCAAAATCGTGCCTTCCGTTGGCGGCAATATACCAGCCACCATGCGCCCAAGCGTGGATTTGCCGCAGCCAGATTCACCGACAAGCCCCACACCCTCACCCTGGCGGACGGTCAGGTTCACACGGTCCACCGCATGCACGATTTCTTCGCGCACCGGCGCGCCCAGGCGCTGCGCGATGCGGCCCGCGAAATCCAGCTTCTTTTCAAAACGGCGCGTGATGTCGCGCAGTTCAAGCATCGGTTCGGCGTTCATGCGGCCTCCGACGCGTCAAGATGGGGGTGGATGCAGCGCACGTCGCGCCCGGGCAGAATCTCCGCCATGACGGGTTCCGCCAAGCAGGCTTCGGAAGCACGCGGACAACGCGCACGAAAGGCGCAGCCCGGCGGCAGATTGAGCAATGAAGGCGTCATGCCGGGAATTTGCCGAAGCTCCTCACCCCGCTTGTTGCGGCTGGGGACGGAGCCGATCAGCCCATGCGTGTAGGGATGCAAGGGTTTGTCCAGCACCTCACCCACCACGCCCTTTTCCACGATGCGCCCGGCATACATCACCGCAATATCATCCGCGAGGCCGGCGACCACCGAAAGATCATGCGTAATCCAGATCATGGAAGTGCCGGTGGTGGCGCAAAGTTTCTGCACCTCCGCCAAAATTTGCCCCTGAATGGTGACATCCAAGGCTGTGGTCGGTTCATCGGCGACAATCAATTGCGGTTCATGCAAAAGCGCGATTGCAATCGCCACACGCTGGCGCATGCCGCCCGAAAACTGGTGCGGATAGGCTTTCAGCCTTTCATCCGGCGAAGGAATGCCCACCATGCCAAGCGTATCGCGCGCCCGCTGGCGGGCTTCCTCGGTTGAGACCTTCTTATGCGCCTTAACGGTTTCGATCATCTGCGTATCAATGCGCAGCACCGGGTTCAGCGTCATCATCGGGTCCTGGAAGATCATGGCGATGCGGTTGCCCCGCAAATCGCGCATTTCTTCTTCGGAAAGCTTCGCCAGATCGCGCCCCTGAAACAGGATGGACCCGCCCGCAATGCGCCCAGGTGGGTCAACCAGGCCAATGATGGAAAAGCCCGTGACGGATTTGCCGGAACCTGATTCGCCGACAAGCCCCATCACCTTGCCGCGGCCAACGGAAAAGGAAACGCCATCCACCGCCTTCACCACGCCAGCGCGGGTGAAGAAATGCGTCTGCAAATCGCGAACTTCGAGGGTAGGTGCCGTCATGTGCCTATTTCTTCAGTCGCGGGTTCAGCACATCACGCAATTGATCGCCAACCAGATTGATGGAGACAATCGTGATCAGCAGCGCAATGCCGGGATAGAAGGAAATCCAGTATTTGCCGGAAAGCATATACTCATAACCATTGGCGATCAGCAGGCCGAGCGATGGTTCCGTGATCGGCACGCCAAGACCCAGGAAGGAAAGGGTCGCTTCCAGCGCAATGGCGCGCGCCACCTGCATGGTGCCCACCACAATTAGCGGCGGCAGGCAATTGGGTAGCAAATGGCCGAACAATACGCGATGCGTCGGCAAGGCAAGGCATTGCGCTGCTTCAATATACTCACGCCTTCTTTCCACCAGCGCCGTACCGCGCACCGTGCGCGCGTAATAGGCCCATTCCACCAGCACCAAGGCGATCACCACATTCATGATGCCCTTGCCCAGAAACGCCAGGATCATGAGCGCGGCCAGAATGGTCGGGAAGGAAAGCTGCAAATCCACAAGGCGCATGATCACGCTATCGGTCCGCCCGCCGGCATAGGCAGCCAGCAAGCCAAGGGACGCGCCAATCAGGCAGGCAATCAACGCGGAACCCGCGCCCACCGTGAGTGAAATCCGCAAGCCATAGATGATGCCAGAGAGCATATCGCGCCCCTGATCATCCGTGCCGAGCCAATAGGTGAAGCCCGCGCCACCCACTGTGCCGGGTTCCATCCGGCCATCCATGATGTCCAGCTCGGCCAAATCATAGGGGTTTTGCGGCGTGATCCAGGGCGCGAAGATAGCGAGCAAGGCGATGATGACGAAAACCACCAGCCCGCCAAGCGCCACCTTGCTTTCGGCAAATTCAGACACAAAGCGGCGGAAGGGTGTTTCCACCTTATCCGCCGGCTTCGCGGGGATGACAGCGTCGCTCATGTGCCTTTGCTCTCCAGCCGGACGCGCGGGTCAAGCATTGAATAGGTCAGATCAACAATCAGGTTGATCGCGATAAACATCAGCACGATCATCATGAGGTAGGCCACGATCACGGGACGATCCAGCACATTGATCGAATCAATGATCAGCTTGCCCATGCCGGGCCAGGCGAAGACGCTTTCTGTCACCACCGAAAAGGCGATGGTGCTGCCAAGTTCCAGCCCCACCACGGTCACCACCGGGATCAGGATATTCTTGAACACATGCACGAAAGTGACGCGCGCCGGCGAAAGCCCCTTGGCGCGGGCGAATTTCACGTAATCCATCAACATCGTCTCTCGCACACCCGCACGCGTCAGGCGAATGACCAGGCTGATCTTGAACAGTGCGAGATTGATGGAGGGCATCGTCATATGGCGAATGCCATCCCAAGTCAGGAAGGACCATTGCAGGCCAAGCAGCGTGCCCGTATCGCCCCGCCCGGTGGAGGGAAGCCAGCCGAGATACACCGCAAACACCATGATCAGCATCAGCCCGACCCAGAAGGTGGGCAGCGAAAAGCCCAGGATGGATCCCGCCATGATCACGCGGCTGAAGCGGCCATCGGGCCTGAGCCCCGCATAAAGCCCAAGCGGCAGGCCAATGATCAGCGCGATAATCGTCGCACCGAAAGCAAGTTCCAATGTCGCCGGCATGCGCTGCAAAATCAGCTTCAGCGCCGGTTCATTATAAACGAATGACCGCCCCAAATCGCCCTGCAGCGCCTTGGTCAGAAACACCGCATATTGCTGCCACAGCGGCAGATCGAGCCCAAGCGCTTGCACGGCGCGTTCACGCTCAATCTGGTCCGCATCGGGGCTGATCAGGATTTCCACCGGATCGCCGATGGCATAGACGCCGATAAAGACAATCAGCGACATCGCCAGCACAACAAGCAGTGCCTGCAAGACGCGCCTGACAAGAAAGACGGTCATTTGGTCCTATCCGGTTCAGCGCGCTGCCGGGCGCACATCCTGCGCGCGCGTCAGCTCATCATTGCGAGCATCATGCGCCAGATGCCGCCGCATGGCCCAGATGTTGGTTTGAATATGTAACGGGATCACCGCGACATCCTCAGCCGCGATGCGCTGCGCCTCAATCACCAATTGCACGCGCTTGGCTTCATCAAGCTCGATCAGGGATTGATCAAGCAGCCCATCCACCCGTGGGTTGGAATAGCGCCCACGATTTGAAGACCCCCAACCCTTCTCCCGCGTCTGAGTGGCCAGGATATTCCGCAGCGGATGCGAACCATCCGGATTGGACCCCCAGCCGATCAAATGCGCGGAGAAATCCGGACGGCCCGCGCGGCCCACGAAGGTGGTCCAAGGCTGCGCTTCCACCGTGGTGCGCACGCCAATGCGGGTCCACATCTGCCCCACCGCCTGGATGATGCGCGCATCATTCACATAGCGATCATTCGGGCCATTCAACTGAATACGGAAACCCTGCGGATAGCCAGCTTCCGCCAATAAGCGGCGCGCCGCATCGGCATCAAAGGCGGGCGGCGTGACATCCGGCACATGGGTATAAACACCTTCAGGCAGGAACTGCCCCGCAGGCACGGCGGCGCCTTCCATCACACGGTCCACAATCGCGCGGCGGTCAATCGCGATCGAAAGCGCACGGCGCACCCGCACATCCTGAAGCGGGTTCTTGCCGAGCGGCCTGCCATCATTATCCGTGATGAAGGGCGAATTCTCATTCGCCTGACGCAGGTGATCAAGGCCAAGGAAAATCAAACGCAGGCCAACCGTCTCAGAAAGCGCGATCCGGTTATCCTGCCGGAGCTTCGCCAGATCCGATGTCGGCACCTGGTCAATGAATTCAACATCACCCGCCAGCAGCGCCGCCGTGCGCGCCGCATCATTGGTGATCATGCGATAGATCACGCGCTGGAAGGGCGCGCGGTCCCCCCAGTAATTGTCATTACGTTCGAATTCGATGCGGTCACCGCTGCGATGCGACACCACGCGATAAGGGCCAGTGCCAATCGCCGCGCGGCCCGCATTGAAATCCTCGGTCGTCGCGTTCTGGTGCGTTTCCTGATCCAGGATGCGGACATTGGTCATATCGAGCGGCATCAGCGGATGCGGCGCCGCGGTGCGGAAGCGAATGGTCAGCGGGTCCACAATTTCAATCGCTTGGATGGGCCGCGAATAGGCAGCGAAGGATGATGGGCTATTGGGGACATTGGGCAGGCGCCGCAGCGTGAAAGCCACATCTTCAGCCGTGAAGGGATTGCCATTATGGAAGCGCACATTGGGCCGCAGCTTGAATTCCCAGACAT
>CAMCZJ010000246.1 GCA_945886995.1 Asaia bogorensis | reverse complement strand
GCACCGACACAGGATGGGCTGGTGCTGCGGCGCCACCCCGAAACTGGTGCGCGGCATCTGGATGCCTTGCGCTGGGGGTTGATTCCGCGCTGGGCGGATGACCCTTCCATTGGCAGCCGCATGATGAATGCGCGGTCTGAATCCATCGCCGAAAAACCATCCTTCCGCGACGCTTTTGTGAAGCGCCGCGCCATCGCCTTTGCCGATGGCTTCTATGAATGGCAGCGCCTGGGCGAAGGCCCGAAAGCGCCCAAGCAAGCCTTCGCCGTTGCCATGGCCGATGGTGCGCCCATGCCGCTCGCGGCACTTTGGGAAGGCTGGCGCGGCAAGGATGGCGACATCATTCGCAGCTACACGATCATCACCACCAATGCCGCATCGGAATTGGCACCCTTGCATGACCGCATGCCGGTGATCCTGCCGCCTGAGGATTGGGATGAATGGCTGGGTGAAATACCCGCCGAACCCGCGCGGCTTCAGGCGCTGCTGCGGCCCTTCCCACGCAAGGGGCTTGCGGTGTGGCCCGTCTCCGCACGCGTCAATCGCGTCGCGGAAGATGATGCGGCGCTGTTGGAACGCGATCCCCTGGCCCAGCCGCCACCCGGGTTGGATGATCCGCCACCTTGGTAGCAAGGCTCTGGTGCGCCGGGACCCCGCGTGTTTAGCTTCCACCAACAAGAAATGGAGGAAGAACATGCGCCAGAAATTGCTTGCTGCCTTGCTGTCTTTTGGCTGCCTATGCGGCTTCACCATCGCGGTCAGCGCACAAAGCGCTGATACCAATTGGCCAACGCGGCCCATCACCATGGTGGTCGCCTATCCGCCTGGCGCCATTACCGACACGGTCGGCCGCCGCGTGGCGGAACGGCTTTCCCAAGCGCTCAATGTGCAAGTCGTGGTGGAAAATCGCGCCGGCGCCGGCGGCAATGTCGCGGCGGCTTTTGTCTCTCGTGCGGCCCCGGATGGCTATACGCTGCTATTCACCTCCTACGGCAATTTGATCATCGCCGCCGCCGCTGACCTCAACGTCGGCTTTCACCCGTGGCGAGACCTGGCGCCGGTTGGCATGATCGGCCCCATGACGGTAGTGCTGCTGGTGCGCCCTGGGCTGCAGGCGAACACCTTGCAGGATTTCGTCCGCCACATCGCCGCCAATCCGGGCCGCGTGAATTTCGCGAGTGTCGGTGTCGGCAGTTCCTACCACCTGCTGATCGAACAGATGATAGCCTATGGCAAGCTCAACATGACCCATGTGCCCTATCGCGGCGGCGCGGCGGCCATGACGGATTTCCTCGCAGGCCGCGTGGATGCCACCCTCGCCACGCTGCTGTTTGCCCGTCCCTATATGCAGGATAACCGCGGCATCGGGGTTGCGGTTGGCAATGCTGAACGCTCCTCCGTGCTGCCCAATGTGCCCGCAGTGCAGGAGGTAATTCCCGGCGCCAAGCTGACCGATGGCTTGGCCGTGCTCGCACCCGCCGCCACCCCCGCGCCGATCATCGCACGCGCCAATCGCACGCTTCAGGACGTGATGAACCAACCCGCCATGCGCGATTGGCTGACCAATGAAGGCGTGCCCCCACGCCCCGGCCCGCCGGAAGCCTTCATGGCGGAAATGACGCCGGCCACCGAGGAGCTGCGCAGATTATTGCGCGATGCCGCCATCAAGGTGGAGTGACCATCCCATAATGCTTCCCGCGCCTGGGTCTTCCGCGCTATGCACGCCCCATGTCGGATCATGACCCGGATGCCGCCCTTCGCCTGACGCTCAAGCGTCATCGCGCCTTCGCGACCGGTTTGCTGGTGGCCATGGCAGCGCTGATTCTATTCAGCTATCGCCTACCGCCTGGCTATTGGACTGATCTATTGCAGGCATCTGCCAAGGCGGGGCTGGTTGGCGGGATCGCGGATTGGTTCGCCGTTACCGCGCTATTTCGCCGCCCGCTTGGCCTGCCCATTCCCCATACCGCCATCATCCCCAATCAGAAGGATCGGCTTGGGCGCGGCTTGGGGCGCTTTATCGCAGGCCATGTCTTCACCGAAGGCGAAGTGCGCCGCGTACTGGCGAAGCTTGACCTAGCGCGTATTCTAGAGGGGTTTCTGCGAGACCCCGAGGCTTCGCGCCGCGCCGCCATGGCGCTTTCCGCAAGCCTGCCCCGCATCCTGGCGAGCCTTGAAGATGGCCGCGCGCGGCGCCTGCTGGCGCGCTTGCTGCCGCGCATCGTCTCGGGCCCCGCCGGCGCCCGTTTACTGGCACGGATTCTGCGCGCCGCCGTTGCATCAGGCCAGCATCAGGAAGTCTTTAGCCTGGCGATTGGACAATTGCGGGTGCTGCTGGCCGCGCGTGAAGAAAACCTGCGCGGCGCCATTGAAGCGCGCGTGCGCGCAGAGGGCGGCGCCTTGGTCGGCTGGCTTGCCGGCGCAACAATTGCGCGACGCATTCTGAACGCCATCAATACCGAATTGGAAAAGATCGGCCCCGATGATTCCGATTTGCGCGCGGCCTTCGCCGAATGGCTGGCGCGTGAGATCGAAAGGCTGGAAACCGACCCCGAACGCGCCGCCGCGATAGGCCGCCTGATGCGCGAAGCGCTTTCGCATCCTTCCGTCGCTGCGTGGCTCATGGATGTCTGGGACAGGCTGAAAATCGCCTTGGCCACCGATGCCGCGCGCCCGGATGGGCGGAGTGTCGCGCTGCTGTCTGGCATTTTCGCCAATGCCGGCGCCTTGCTCGCGGAAGATCAGGCAGCGCGGGAGCGGCTCAATCGCGCGGCTGAGGGCGTGTTGATGACGCTTCTGCCCTCAGCCCAGTTGCAACTTGCGGATTTCATCGCCGGTGTGGTGGCGAATTGGGACGCGGCGACGGTGACCGAGAAGATCGAACTGCGTGTTGGGCGCGATCTGCAATATGTGCGGATCAACGGCACGCTGGTGGGCTTTCTGGCCGGGGGCGTGCTGTTTGCTGCGCTAACCGCGCTGTTTGGGCGGGTCGCGCACTAAATCTCAGTAGGGCACCTTGTCCGGCTTGGCCTGCCAAAGCTTGAAGGCAGCCAGCGCTTCTTCCGCCAAAACCCGCCGCAGCGGCAGGCGGCGCGCTTCCGGGGGCGCGGCCACTTCGGCGTAGATATCCGCATCATCAAAGCCAATCGCGGCTGCATCCGCACGGTCATTGCCATAAACCACCAGACCAATGCGGGACCACCAAATGGCGCCCAGGCACATCGGGCAGGGTTCACAGGAGGAGATAATCACCGCGCCCGCCAGATCATGCGTGCCAAGCGCAGCGCAGGCGGCACGAATGGCGACAACCTCAGCATGGGCGGTCGGGTCGGCATTGGGCACCACGCGGTTCATGCCCTCACCAATAATCTGCCCATCCTTCACGACCACGGCGCCAAAGGGGCCGCCGCCGGTCTCGACCCCCTGGCAGGAAAGGGCAATGGCGCGGCGCATGAAGCTTTCATACATGCACTTTTGTCCTTGGCGCAGTTTGCGCTAACCTCAATCCCATGTCCGGTTTCATCCTTTCCGTCCTTGATCAATCCTCGGTCGCCTCAGGCCGCAGTCCGGCGGCAGCCGTGCAGGAAACCCTGGCCCTCGCCCGTCATGTGGAGGCTTTGGGCTTCAACCGCTACTGGTGCGCTGAACATCACAATAGCGCATCGCATGCCGGTAGTGCACCGGAAGTCTTGCTGGCCGCCATTGGCGCGACCACCAGCCGCATTCGCATCGGTTCCGCCGGCATCATGCTGCCGCATTACAGCGCGCTAAAGGTGGCCGAGCAATTCCGCATGCTGGAAGCCATTGCACCAGGCCGCGTTGATTTGGGCGTGGGCCGCGCGCCGGGGTCTGACGGGCGCACGGCCTTCGCGCTCAACCCCGATGCGGCGCGGGCGGCGGAACGCTTCCCCAATCAAATCATGGAGATTCTCGGCTGGCATGGGGATGGCCTGCCGGAAGGCCACCCCTTCGCCAGCATCATCGCCCAGCCTGTCACCAGCACCCGCCCGCAAATGTGGGTGCTGGGCAGTTCCGATTACGGCGCGCAGGTCGCGGGCTATTTCGGCCTGCCCTATTGCTTCGCGCATTTCTTTTCCGATGGCGGCGGCAGCGAACAGGTGATTGAGGTCTATCGCCAAAGCTTCCAGCCGAAGCCCGATCTGCCCGCGCGCCTGACCGCCCCCTATCCTGCGCTTGGCGTGTTCTGCCTGGTGGCCGATACGGAAGCCGAGGCACGGCGGCTATTCCGCTCCCGCGAGCTTTGGCGGCTCAAGCGCGACCGCGGCATGTTCCTGCCTTTGCCAAGTGTCGAGGAAGCCGAAGCCTATCCCTATTCTGATCTGGAATTGGCGCGGCTTGAACAAATCCGCGCCCAGGCCATGGTCGGCACGCCGGAACAGGTGCGCGCGAAGTTGGAAGCCCTTTCAGCGGCGCATGGCGGCATTGCTGAATTCGCCGTGATCACCCATTGCCATGATGCGGCAGCGCGGCGGCGTTCTTACACGCTGCTGGCGGAAGTGTTTGGCATGAAGGCCGGGGTCGCGCCGGCGCTGGCGGCAGAATAACGCACTAGAGCGTGTTGCGTTCACATGGGTTCACGCAACCCACTCTACATGTTTGTTTTTCGAGCATCTTCACGCGTTCAGATGATTCCATCTGAACGCGATCTGCTTGTCTTATGACTTTTCCCGCTGATTGGGCTGTAAAGGAACCGCCGAGAGGAGGTT
>CAMCZJ010000245.1 GCA_945886995.1 Asaia bogorensis | reverse complement strand
GGTCAGGCCCCGGCGCCCGCCTTCGGCATCCAAATGGCGCAGCCCGGCGAAAAGCCGCGCGGCGGCTTCGCGCAAATCACCAGTTTCCGAAAGCTGCCAAACCAGCCCAGCACCCGGCAAGGGCGGGCCAAAGGCCAAAAGCGCCTCATCTGCCGCCACAACCGTCGCGCCAAGCCGCACCGGCAGGTTGGGGGCGTAATGGGACAGCATCATACCCGGGCTGCGGAGTGTGCGGGTTTTCTCGGCGGCGCTGATGGGCAAGGGGCGGGAAACCGGGCCGATCACCGCCTCAATCGCTTCCACCGGCACGCCACCGGGGCGAAGCAGCGCGGCACCGCCCATGGCCACATCAAGCACGGTGCTTTCCACGCCAACCGCGCAAGCCCCGCCATCCAAAACGGCGGCGATGCGCCCGGTTAGTCCTTCCAGCACATGCTCCGCCGTGGTCGGGCTGACCGCGCCGGAGCGATTGGCCGAAGGCCCCGCAACCGGGATCGCCGCCGCGCGCAACAATTCAAGCGCCAGCGGATGCGCCGGCACGCGCACCGCAAGCGTATCCAGCCCCGCCCCCGCCAGCAGATCAATCCGACATTCTGCGCGGCGCGGCAGCACGAGTGTCAGCGGGCCGGGCCAGAACGCCGCAGCAAGGGCGCGGGCGCGGTCATCGGCAATCACCTCGGCAAATGCGCTTTCGGCATCCGGAAAATGGCAGATCAGCGGGTTGAAATGCGGGCGGCCCTTAGCTTCAAACACCGCAGCCACGGCGCGGCCATTGCGCGCATCCGCGCCCAGCCCATAGACCGTCTCGGTCGGGAAGGCGACGAGTTCGCCCGCGCGCAGCAACCGCGCCGCTTCCGCGACCTCATCCGCCCCAAGCCGACGCGTCATCCCAGCAGACCCTCACAGACAAAGCCTGGGTTTTCAAAGCCGGGCTTGGCGTAGAGCAGGGGCGCGTGGCCTTCCATGACCAGCACCCGCCCGCCGGCGGCTTCCACCACGGCCTGCGGTGCGGCGGTATCCCATTCCATGGTGCGGCCAAAGCGCGGATAGAGATCGGCGGCCCCTTCCGCGACGCGGCAGAATTTCTCGGCCGAGCCGATATTCACGACGCGGGCGACATGCCGGCCTTCCAGGAAGCGGCCCATGCGCGGGTCATCGGCATAATGGTGACTGCCCATGACCACCAGCCCATCGGCAGGGGGGGTGCGGGCGCGGATCTGGCGCGTTCCGGCGGCGTCGCGCTTCCAGGCGCCAAGACCCACACGACCCCAGAAGATCTCGCCGGTCGCCGGCAGCGCCACCGCGCCCAGCATGGCGCGGCCCGCCACCACCAAGCCGATATTGACCGCGAAATTATCGCGCCCGGCAGCAAATTCCCGCGTGCCATCCAGCGGGTCCACCAGCCAGAAACGCTCGGCATGGGCGGGTGCGGTGCCGGCGGCGACTTCTTCTTCCGCAATCACGGGGATATCGGGGGTGGCAGCGCGCAGCCCTTCCACAATCAGCGCTTCGGCGATGCGGTCAGCCTCCGTCACCGGGGAATGGTCGGATTTCCGTTCCACGGCGAAGCCCGCAGCCTTGATCGCCATAATGGCCGAAGCCGCCTTGGCCACGAGATCACTGGCAAGCGCCAGCAGCGCATCATCTTTCATGTCCCTGCTTTGGCCGCATGGGCGCTGGGCTGCAAGCCCTGTTTTGGTGGCGATGCCTCTGTTAAGGTGCGGTGACATTGTTTCGCCCCCAAGGAGCCACCATGCCCGATATCACCTTCGTGAAGCCCGCCTTGCCGCGCAGCGGCGCCTTGGTTTTGCTGCTGGCTGAAGGGGCCGCGCTTGCGGGCCTGGCCAAGGCCGCCGAGGAAGCAACCGGCGGTGCGCTTTCGCGCGGCTTGGAGGCGGCGAAGTTCAAGGGGACCAAGGGCCATTCCTGCACGCTGTGGGCGCCGGGCGGGGGCCTCGCGAAAATTGTCGCCATCGGGCTTGGCAAGGCCGATGCGCTTGATGCGCAGGGTGCCGAGAATGCCGGCGGCAGCGCGCTGGTTGCCGTGCAGCAGGAACGCGAAGCGGTGATTGCCGCAGATGGGCTGACGCCTGCATTGGCGGCAAGCGCCGCCATGGGCGCGCGGTTGCGGAGCTATCGTTTCGATCGCTACCGCACCACGGAAAAGGAAGAAGACAAGCCGAAGCTGGAACGCTTGAGTGTTGCGGCCGCGGAACCCACCAAGGCCAAGGCCGCCTTCGCGCCGATGCAGGCGATCTCGGATGGTGTTTTCCTGACGCGCGATCTGGTTTCCGAACCGCCCAATGTGTTGACGCCCGCTGAAATGGCTGAACGCTGCAAGGCACTCGAAAAGCTTGGCGTCGAGGTCGAAATCATGGGCCCGCGTGAGATGAAGCGCCTTGGCTTTGGTGCGCTTTTGGGTGTGGCACAGGGCAGCGCGCAGGAACCGCGCATGGTGACCATGAAATGGATGGGCGCGCCCAAGGGCAAGAAGCAAAAGCCGCTCGCTTTTATCGGCAAGGGTGTCACCTTCGATACGGGCGGCATTTCCATCAAGCCGGCGGGCGGAATGGAAGACATGAAATGGGATATGGCCGGCGCCGGCACAGTGATTGGGCTGATGGCCGCACTCGCGGGGCGCAAGGCCAAGGCGGATGTGATTGGCATGGTGGGCTTGGTTGAGAACATGCCATCCGCCACCGCGCAGCGCCCGGGTGACGTGGTAAAATCCTATTCCGGCCAGACCGTAGAGGTTATCAATACCGATGCGGAAGGACGTTTGGTGCTGGCCGATGTGATGTGGTATTGCCAGGAAAAATATGATCCGCGCTTTATGGTGGATCTGGCGACACTCACGGGTGCCATCATCATTGCGCTTGGCCATGAACGCGCAGGGCTTTTCAGCAATGATGACACACTCGCGACCCAGGTGAAGGAAGCAGGCAGCGCAGTGGGTGAGAAAGCCTGGCGCATGCCGCTGGGTGATGCTTATGACAAGCAGATCAAATCCGACATTGCCGATATGAAGAATGTCGGCGGCAGGCCGGGCGGGTCCATCACCGCGGCGCAATTCATCCAGCGTTTCGTCAATGGCAAGCCCTGGGCGCATTTGGATATTGCCGGCACCGCCTGGTCTTCCAAGGATTCGCCAACCGTGCCGAAGGGGGCGACCGCCTATGGCGTGCGCATGCTGGATCGCATGGTGGCGGATCATTACGAAGGCTGAAGCCGTGTCGCTTTTGCACGAATGACGAAGCTTACCCTGCAACGAAGCTCTGAGGCGCTGCGTCGCCACAAGGCGCGCGGGGCTGATACTGCGCTGATCCTGCCGCTGATTGAAGGCACCGCGCCGCATGATCCCGCGCTGGCGGCAGCGGCGAAGGCAGCGCGCTTCACGGCCAAGGCGGGTGAGGTTTTGTCAGTACCGGGCGCCCATGGCTTCACCATCCTGACCGGGATTGGCGCTGGCGCGGCAATCAGCGATTGGGAAGCGGGTGGTGGTGCAGGCATGGCGGCGGCGGCGGGCCGCGCGCATGCGGTATTGCTGGCAGATGGCGCCTCACCGGAACAGGCGGCGGGTTTCGCAGCAGGGGCGCTGCTGAATGCCTGGCGCTTCAATGCTTTGCGTGATGCGAGCAAGGATAAGGATACACCACCCGCGCAGGTGACTTTGGCGGTAGCTGCACCAACAAAGGTGGAGCCCGCCTGGAAGCATGCCGAAGCAGCGCTGCGCGGCACACTTTATGCGCGCGATCTGGTGGTGGAACCAGGCCATCGCCTGAACCCCGAGAGCTTCGCCAAAAGGCTGCGCGGCTTGCGCGAATTCGGCCTGAAGGTCGAGGTATTCGAAGGCAAGCGCCTGACCGCGCTTGGCATGGGCGCGTTATGCGCGGTTGGCGGCGGAGCCGAGTATGGCCCGCGCCTTGTCGTGCTGCGCTGGCTGGGCAAGTTGAAGGCCGCGCCAGTTGCCTTTGTCGGCAAGGGAATTTGCTTTGACGCGGGCGGCATTTCCATCAAGCCGGCTGCCGGCATGGAAGAAATGCGTGGCGATATGGCAGGCGCTGCCGCTGCGGCAGGTGCGATGCTGGCGCTGGCGCTCAGGCATTCTCCGGCACCGGCGGTCGCGGTGCTGGCGCTCGCGGAAAATGCCATTGGGGCTTCTTCCTACCGCCCCGGCGATATCCTGCGGACATTCAGCGGCAAGACAATTGAAGTGCTGGATACCGATGCGGAAGGCCGGCTCATTTTGGCCGATGCGCTCGCCTATACCGCCAAACGTTTCAAGCCACGCGCCATGATTGATCTGGCGACGCTGACGGGCAGCATCATCACCGCCCTTGGCCATCACCGCGCCGGCGTCTTCGGTAATGATGAAGCGCTGACAGCCGCGCTGATGGCAGCGGGAGAAGACGTTTCCGAACTGCTCTGGCCCATGCCGATTGATGATGAACACCGGGAAGTCCTGAAAAGCGACATCGCTGATCTGCGCCAATGCGCGCCAGCGGGCAGCGGCGCCTGGGGTGGGCGCTTCCTGTCCGATGCCTGCCATGCGGCAGCTTTCCTGCGTGAATTCGTGGAAGGCTCAAGCTGGGCGCATCTGGATATCGCGGGGGTTGAAGCGCGCGAAGAAGCAGCACCGCTTGGGCCGAAAGGGCCGAGTGGCTTTGGCGTGCGCTTGCTGGATCGCCTGGTTGCCATGCGCTTTGAACGCGACGCATGACAGAAATCGGCTTCTA
>CAMCZJ010000244.1 GCA_945886995.1 Asaia bogorensis | reverse complement strand
GGTTCGCGCGCTTCGCGGTCCATCTTGTTGATGAAGGTGATGATGGGGATATCGCGCATGCGGCAAACTTCAAACAGTTTGCGCGTTTGGCTCTCAATCCCCTTCGCGGCATCAAGCACCATCACGGCGGCATCCACCGCGGTCAGGGTGCGGTAGGTGTCTTCCGAAAAATCCTCGTGGCCTGGTGTGTCCAGCAGGTTGAAGACCACGCCATCACGCTCAAACGTCATGACCGATGTGGCCACCGAAATCCCGCGATCCTGTTCAATCTTCATCCAATCCGAACGCGTGCGCCGCGCATTGCCCTTGGCGCGCACAGCACCGGCAAGCTGAATGGCGCCGCCCTTCAGCAGCAGTTTTTCGGTCAGCGTGGTTTTGCCCGCATCTGGGTGCGCAATGATGGCAAAGCTCCGCCGGCGGGCGGCTTCTTCGGCGATACGGGCGGCGGGAATGGAGGTTTCAGACATTGTGCGCCCGGGCTTAGCAGGAGAAGTGGCTTCTGTCGCGCTAGTGGTGCGATTCATGCTGACCTTTCCCGTCCCCAAAATGCGCCCGCGCACCATTCGCCATATAGTTGGTGAGTTGGTGGGTCGATTCACGCTGCTATCGGGAACCGACAGCAGCGATCGGACCACTAGGCATAGGCCCCGGCACGTTTTGCGGCTATCAGCCTGCCCATGATCCCTCCCAATCTTCCCCCCGCTGCTTTGGTCACGGGCGCTGGCAAGCGGCTTGGCCGTGCCATGGCGCTCGCGCTGGCTGGCGCTGGCTTTGATGTCGCCATTCACTATGCCGCGAGCGCCGATGCGGCCGAGGCAACGGCTGCCGATATCCGCGCGCTTGGCCGCCGCGCCGTCACGCTGCGCGCTGAACTCGGCCAGGAAGCGGAAGTTGCGCGGCTGATCCCGGATGCGACCAAGGCGCTTGGGCCTTTGGGTGTGCTGGTGAACAACGCCTCCACCTTCGAACGCGATGAATGGCAGGACGCCACGCGCACATCCTGGGACCGGCATATGGAACCCAATCTGCGCGCACCCTTCGTGCTGACGCAGTTCTTCGCCAAGGCGCTGCCGGAAGCGGCGCAGGGCCTGGTGGTGAATATGCTGGATCAGCGGGTCTGGTCGCTCACGCCGCATTTTGTTTCCTACACCGTGTCCAAGGCGGGGCTTTGGGCACTCACGCAAAGCCTGGCGCTCGCCCTCGCCCCGCGCATTCGGGTGAATGCCATCGGCCCCGGCCCTGCCTTGCCGAGCCCCCGCCAATCGCAAGACCATTTCGACCGGCAGGCGCAATCAACGCCGCTTTCGCGCCCCACCAGCCCGGAAGAGGTCGCCCGCGCGCTGCTGGCGATCCTGTCGCTGCCATCCATGACCGGGCAGATGATTGCCTTGGATGGTGGGCAGCATTTGCAATGGTCGCCCTCAACTGGGCAGGAGCCTTTAGAATGAGCTTCGCTCCGGATGCCGCGGCGGGGCTGCGGCTGGTTTTCGTGCGTCATCTGGAAGTCCAGGCCTTGCTCGGCGTTTATGCGCATGAGGAAACCCGCCCGCAGCGCGTAATCCTGGACCTGGAATTGGCGGTGGAGGACCCAGAAGCCCCCGCAGCCGAAGGGCCGGATCGGCTTTCGCGCGTGGTGGATTACGCGACGGTCGCCGAAACCGCGCGCCAGATCGCCGCTTCGGCCCATATTCGGCTGGCGGAAACCCTGGCGGAGCGTATCGCCATCAGCCTGCTGGAAGATGCCCGCATCCGTCGCGTGAGGGTCGGCGTGACCAAGCCGGATGCGCTACCCGGTAGCATCGAAGTCGGCGTTGTCATTGAAAGATCACGATTTTGACATCGGGCGTGCTGAGGATTGTCCACCGCCCGAAAACCACGCCAAAAAGCTTTTGCGCGCGACTTCGAATTTTCCCCTTGACGCCAGCGCGGCTTTGCGACTCGGGCACAAATTCAGGCAAATCAATTACTTAAATTGTTACAGGCTGGGCGCCGCAAATCTAGGCAAAGCCGTAGAATCCTTGTGTAACATAGTCTTAACAGGTTTGTCTTAGCGGCTTCCCACAGCTTTATCCACAGGTTTCGTGGACAAATTTACCGCGCTTTTGCCATAAGCTATTACAGATGAACGAAGCCCCCCCGCCCGCCCCGGATAGTCCCTTGTTCCAAGGCCTGGCGGTGCTGGAAGCCGCCCTACCAACCCTGCCGACCTCCCCCGGCGTCTATCGCATGCTGGATGAGAAGGGGGAGGCGCTTTACGTCGGCAAGGCGCGGTCGCTGAGGAAGCGGGTCACTTCCTATACCCAAGTCGCCCGCCTGCCGGAACGGCTCAGGCGCATGGTGTTCGAAACCCGGTCCCTTGAAGTGGTCACCACCGCGTCCGAGGCCGAGGCACTGCTTTTGGAAGCCAATTTCATCAAGCGCTTCCGGCCACGCTTCAACATCGTGCTCCGGGATGACAAATCCTATCCCTGGCTGGTCATCACGGAAGACCACCCCTTTCCGCAAATAGCCAAGCATCGCGGGGAAAGGCGGAAGGGCGCTTCCTATTGGGGGCCTTTTGCGTCCGTTTGGGCAGTGAATCAGACGCTCGCGGCCTTACAGCGCGTGTTTTTGCTGCGATCCTGCCGGGATACGGTGTTTGATACACGCACCCGCCCATGTTTGCTGTTTCAAATCAAGCGCTGCGCCGCGCCCTGCGTGGACCGGATTTCCGAAGCCGATTACGCCGCACTGGTCGCGGAGGCGAAGCAGTTCCTGTCGGGCGAAACGCCCACCATCCAAAAGCGCCTGGCAGCCGAAATGGAAGCTGCGGCGGCGGATCTGCAGTTTGAACGCGCGGCCGCCCTCAGGGACCGTATCCGGGGGCTCACGCATATTCAGGGCAAGGATCGCGTCAATCTCGAAGGCATGGGCGATGCGGATGTGATCGCTTTGCATCAGGCGGCAGGGCAAAGCTGCGTGCAGGTGTTTTTCTTCCGTGGTGGGCGCAATAACGGCAACCGCGCCTTTTTCCTGAGCCACGCCAAGCAGGACCAAAGCGCTGAGGAGGTGATGGGCGCCTTCCTGGGCCAGCTTTATGAAGATTTGCCCCCGCCGCCTTTGCTGTTGCTATCGCATGATCCCCCCGAAGCGGCGCTGATCGCGGAAGCCTTGGCGATCAAGGCCGGGCGACGCGTGGAATTGCGTCGGCCTCAGCGCGGCGAGAAACACGAAGCGCTTGAACACGCGGCGACCAATGCGCGCGAAGCGCTGGAACGGCGCATGGCGGAAGGCACTGCGCAGGCGGCGCTGCTGGAAGGCACGGCAAGCCTTTTCGGCCTGCCCGGCGCGCCGGAACGGATCGAGATTTACGACAATAGCCATATCCAGGGCGCCAATGCCTATGGCGTCATGGTGGTGGCAGGGCCTTCGGGCTTTATGAAGCAGGGCTACCGGAAATTCGCCATCAAGACCGCTGCCAGCAATGATGATTTCGCCATGATGCGCGAAGTGTTCGAACGCCGCTTTGGCCGCGCGCTGCGCGAAGACCCGGCGCGGGCCGGTGATGGCTGGCCTGATTTGGTGCTGATAGATGGCGGCGCCGGTCAGCTTTCCGCCGCGCGGGAAATCATGGCGGGCCTTGGCCTCGATGATCTGCCCTTGGTCGCGGTGGCCAAAGGACCGGACCGCGATGCTGGGCGGGAATGGTTCCATGCGCCGGGGCGGGAGCCCTTCCAGCTACCCCCGCGCGACCCGGTGCTGTTTTATTTGCAGCGCCTGAGGGATGAGGCGCATCGCTTCGCCATATCCGCCCATCGCGCCGGGCGGTCCAAGGCGCTGACCCGGTCCGAATTGGATGAGGTGCCGGGGGTGGGCGCGGCTATGAAGCGCAAATTGCTGAACCATTTCGGGTCTGCCCGTGGGGTGCGGCAGGCGGGGCTGGCGGATTTGGAAGCCTGCCCGGGGGTTGGCCCGGCCCTGGCCAGGCGGATTCACGAACATTTCCACCCCAATGCAGCGCTTGGTTGAAGTATGCGCTACCCACGTGCCAAAAGCCTCTATTCCTGGTTAACTGGAAAGTAATGCCAACCGATCTGCCCAATCTGCTGACGCTTTCGCGCATCGCGGCCATCCCCGTTTTGGTGGTGCTGGCTTCGATCAATGCGCCATGGGCGGATATGGCCGCCTGCGTGGTGTTTTCTGCCGCCGCCATCACGGATTATTTCGACGGCAAAATCGCGCGGGAACGTGGCGCGGTTTCCGGCTTTGGCCGCATGCTGGACCCGATTGCCGATAAGCTTCTGGTCGGCGCGGCGCTGATGCTGCTGGCGGGTTATGGCCGGCTTTCCGAGGCCGGGCTTTTCCCGGCCATTGTCATCATGCTGCGCGAGATTCTGGTTTCGGGCCTGCGGGAATTCCTGGCCGAGCTGCGGATTGGACTGCCAGTCACGCCGCTCGCGAAATGGAAGACCGGGTTTCAGATGGGTGCGCTTGGCACCTTATTGGCGGGCGATAGTGGTGCGCCCGTTATTGGGCTTGGCTTTTTGCCGGTTTCCCTGATTGGTGAGGGGATGCTCTGGGCGGCGGCGGTGCTGACGCTGATCACCGGATGGGATTACTTGCGCGCGGGGCTCAGCCTGGTGCAGGACGATGCCGCAAGGAAACCGCCGGGGCAGGCTTGAGTCTCTGCCCTGGGCGGCACATCTTCAAGGATAGTTAGGCGGGGAAAGCCATGCGACATTCTGTTCTGCTGCTGCTTGGGGGAATGCTGGCGCTGCAAGGCTGCGGGCCGAATTGGCAGCC
>CAMCZJ010000243.1 GCA_945886995.1 Asaia bogorensis | reverse complement strand
AGCCATGTCACGGCGCTGCCTGCGCCTGGTTCATCAGCACCAAGGCCCTGGAGAAGCGCGGGCAGGATTTCCGCTGCTTCCTCGGCAAAGCCTTGCGGGGGGCCCGCCACAACCAGGCCGCTGCCGTTCAGCCTTTGCGGGTCGGTCGGCTCCCGTAGCCATAATTCGGCGGCGAGCAGGGGCGCGATGCCGGCTTCCATCAGCGCATGGTGAAAGCCGCGCACCGGGGCGCGATGCTTGATCGGATACCAGGCGGCGATGATGGCAGCGCGGAAGCGATGGCGGAGCAGGGCCATGGCCTCAGTAATGCGGGCATAATCGCCTTCCTGTTCAAAGGGCGGGTCAATCAGCACCAGACCGCGCTTTTCGGGAAAGGGGGTCAGCGCGCGCAAAGCTTCCCAGGCATCGCGCTTATGCACGGCAACCTGCGCATCGCGTTTGAAGTATGCCTTCAGCCTGGCGCTGTCTTCCGGGTGGAGTTCCACCGCCATCAGCCGATCCTGCGGGCGGAGCGCGGCACGGATCAGCGCTGGGGAGCCAGGGTAGAAGGAAGGAAAGCCCGCCTGTTTCAGCGCATCCAGAAAGGGGGCCAGCGCGGGGGCAGGGCTATCCGCAAGCCGTAGCGCGCCGCGTGCGGCTTCCCCTGTCCGCGCGGCTTCTGACGCGCCAAGATCGTAAATGCCGCAGCCCGCATGGGTATCCAGCACGGCAAAGGGGGCGGGCTTGCGCTTGAGCGCTGCCAGCAGTGAGAGCAGCAGCGCATGCTTCAGGCAATCCGCATGATTGCCGGCATGAAAGGCGTGGCGGTAATTCATTCAAACCGCTTGATGGGGCAGGGCGCCGCGCGGTGCAATGGGGGAGCTAGAGATTGAAAAGGCGCCCCGAATCTTTGATCATGGCGGGGCTGCGGCCTGCGGCGCGGATGGCGCCCCAGAGTGCTACCGCGACAGAATCCAGAATGGGAATGCCGGTTTCAGCCTCGATCCCGACCGCGCCGGGCAGGCCGCGGAAATTGGTGCAATGGATCACAATGGCATCGGGCTTGGCGGCAGTTGCTTCGCGCACCAGCGCATCCACCTTGGCCGCGCCATGTTCGGCAAAGCTGTAATTGCCGGGGTCTTCCAGATGGCGTTCGATGATGGTCTCAACGCCAAGCCCTGCAAAATTTTCGATGATGGCGGTCTGCACCGTGTTCAGATAGGGCGTCACGAGCCCGATACGCTTCGCGCCAAGGGCGGCGAGCGCATCAAACAAGGCGAGTGTCGCCGTGGTGCAGGGCAGGTCAGTTTCTTGCGTGATGGTCGCGCAAAGCTTGCGGTCGCTTTCCAGCCCCAGCCAAGCGCCGGAGGTTCCATTCCAGCAGAGCGCATGCACCTTCGCATCCGCAAGCAGCGCCGCCGCATCGGCCATCGGGCGCGGATCAAATTGGTTGGTCGCATCAGCGCCGAGATTGATGGCTAGCACGCGCAGGCGCTGGAAATGCGCCGTGATCCATGGGGTGGACGCGAGCAGGGCTGCGGTGACGGGCTCCAGCACGGTGTTGGAGCTTGGCGTCATCATGCCAAGCCGGAGCGGCGCTTCTGCCATGGTTCAGCCCCCAGCAGCCAGGCGCGGGTCTTGCTGGCCACGCGTGGCCCAGCCGGTGGTGCGTTCTTCGATGGTGACCGCCACCCAATACATCGCAACCCCCATGACGCCGGTGATAATCAGCCCCGCGAAAACCAAAGGCACATCAAAGCGGGAGGAAGCGACCAGCATTAAGTGCCCAATGCCTTCATTGGCAGCGACGGTTTCGCTGATGATGGAACCAACGAAAGCCACGGTGATGGCGACTTTGAGTGAGGCGAAGAAATACGGCATGGCGCGCGGTAGGCCCACTTTGCGGATGATATCCGTGGGGCTGGCGCCAAGGGCGCGCAGCACATCGCGCAATTCGGGTTCAACCGTGGCGATACCAGTCGCGACATTCACCACGATCGGGAAGAAGGAGATCAGGAAGGCGGTGAGTACCGCTGGCCAGAAGCCGGCGCCAAACCAGATGACCAGGATGGGTACCACCGCAACTTTGGGCACGGAATTGAAGGCGATCAGCAGCGGATAAAGCCCGCGATATACCAGCACGGAAGACCCGATCACCACACCCAGCAATAGCCCAAATACAATCGCCATGGCGAAGCCGATCACGGTCGTCAGCAGCGTCGCCCATGAATTGGTGAGAAGGGGTTGCCACCACTTCACCATGCTGGCCGCGATGGCCGAAGGGGCGGGCAGGATGAAGGGCTGGATGGCGAAAATGCGCACCGTCGCTTCCCAAATCAGGAACATGCCGGCGATCACCAACCAGGGCAGCCAGGCTTCCAGCCTGCGACGGCGGCGCGCGGCCGCCGCCAAGGCTTCCGGGCTGCGGAGCGCTTTACGGGGCATCGGCAATTTCCTCGGCATCGCGGGCATCGCTGATGCGGTCCCGA
Source organism: Asaia bogorensis (assembly GCA_945886995.1). Lineage (GTDB taxonomy): Bacteria > Pseudomonadota > Alphaproteobacteria > Acetobacterales > Acetobacteraceae > Neoroseomonas > Neoroseomonas bogorensis_A. Next base: position 2,339 of record CAMCZJ010000243.1, on the reverse strand, counting down.
AGTTCATGCACCAAATCCTGGAATTCGGTGGTGTAGGTGGTCTCCATGGTCCGCTCTCGCGGGAAATCCACGCGCCGTTCCGCAATGATGCGGCCCGGGCGGGAGGACATGACCAGCACGCGATCCGCCAGAAAAGCGGCTTCGCGCAAATCATGCGTCACCAGGATCACCGTAGGGCGGCGCGCCAACCAAAGTTTTTGCATCACCGCCCAAAGATCTTCACGCGTGAAGATATCCAAGGCGCCGAAGGGCTCATCCAGCATGAGCAAGCGCGGCTGATGGATCAGCGCGCGGCAGAGCGATGCACGCTGCTGCATCCCACCCGAAAGCTGCCAGGGAAACTTCGCTTCAAACCCATCCAGCCCCACCAGGGCGAGCAATTCACGCGCTTGCCGTTCATAATCGGCCCGCTTGGCGCGGAGCTGCCCGCGATGCGGCTGCACCACTTCCAAGGGCAGCATCACATTATCCAGAATATTCCGCCACGGCAGCAAGGTGGGGTTCTGGAAGGCCATGCCGGCGATGGAAAGCGGGCCATCCACTTCCTGGCCATCCACGAAAACCTGACCTTCCGTGGGGGGCCAAAGCCCGGTCACCAGGCGCATCAGCGTGGATTTGCCGCAGCCTGATGGCCCGACCACGGCAACGAACTCGCCTTCCGCCACCGCAAGGCTGGTGCCCTTCAGCGCGAGCGTTCCCTCAACGCCGCCATAGCGCATGGCGACATTGGAGATATCCACGAAAGCCTGCGCCATACTGAGTGATCAGACCGCGCGGTCAGCGGCAGGGGGCAGGAAATCGGTCGTGTAGATTTGCGCGGCCTGCACGCGGGGCTGAAGATTATAGGCTTCTTCCACCGCGCGAATGCCGGTTTGCAGCCGGCCCATATCCACGGATGAAAGCCCATTGGCGCGCACATTGTCCGACATGATAACGCGCGCGACATTCATTTCATGACGCTCACGTTCCAGTGCCACATCCGTCAGTGGTTCCACGCGCTTCAGATTATCCAGCATTTCCTGACCATTGCGGAGCGTATCGCGGAAGCCGCGCATCAGCGCTGCCGTCGCACCACGCACCACGGCTGGGTTGCGTTCAATGAAGGCGCGGGTGGTCAGGATGGCGCCGCCGTAAAGATTCAGACCATGATCGTAATACATCATGACCCGCTGCGCCGAATGATCGAGCCCAATGCCCTTCAGCGCGAGGGCTGAGGTGGTGACAAAGCCCGTGACACCATCGGCTTCGCGGCGCACCAGCATGGGTTCACGCAACGCGGGAGACACTGAGAGGAAAGTCACCTTGCTGGCATCAATGCCGGCGGATTTGGCGAAGGCCGGGAAAAGCTGGCGGCCAGCATCGAAATCCGGCGCGGCCAGGCGCTTGCCTTCCAAATCCTTCGGCGTGCGAATGGGGCCATCGGCGCGCACAATGGCGCAAAGCGGGCTGCGATCATGCAGCACGGCAACCGCGACAATGCCGCGATCCGGGTTCTCGGCCACGAATTTGATCGCGGGGTTCAAATCCGCATAGCCCATGTCGTAGGACCCGCCGGCAAGCGCCACCGGCACCCCGCCGGAGCCCTGGCCACGGTCAATCTGCACATCAATGCCGGCGTCGCGGAAATAGCCCTTGTCGCGCGCCAGCAGCGCGAAGGCATTGGGCGCCTGGAAGGCCCAATCCAGCGTGAAGCGCAGCCGCGGTGCCTGGGCGCGGGCCACAAGCGGTGCGGCCAGAATAGAGGTGCCAGCGATGAGCGCAGCGCGGCGCGAAATGCCATGAGCCATTGGAATTCTCCCTTATCCCGTGAAATCAGTCATCTTCTGCCGGTTTTCTGCGCCCTTGGGCCGGTGGGGGCAAGCCATACCTGCCGGGGCGGGGCGCTGCAAAGCGGGATTCGCGGGGGTTTCGCCCTAAATTTGGGCGGGGTTGCCGATTTTTGGGGCAAATCAGCCCTTGCGCCGCCGCCCGCCCTTGCCCTTGTTGGGATCATACCCCCCCCCGCCCGGCCCCATGGGCTTTGGCTTCCAATCCGCCTTGGCCTTGGGCTTGGCTTCCTGCAAGGACCGGCCCGCCAGATTGGGCGCAAGCCCCAGATCAAGGCTTTCCAGCCGCTTGATCTCATCACGGAGCCTCGCCGCAGTTTCGAATTCCAGATCAGCGGCGGCGGCGCGCATTTTGCGTTCCAATTCCGCGATGGTGGCTTTCAGATCCTTGCCTATGAATTGGGCGGTTTCTTCGCCTTCCAGCGCGTCAACCGTCACGTAATCCTGTTCATAGATGGATTGCAGCGCGGATGAGATATCGCGCCGGATGGTTTGCGGCGTGATGCCGTGTTC
>CAMCZJ010000242.1 GCA_945886995.1 Asaia bogorensis | reverse complement strand
TCACCCTTGGCTTTGTGAATGAGGTTGTGCCGCAAGGTGAGGCTTTGGAAGCCGCTAAACGCTGGGCAGCGCTGATTCTGGAATGCTCCCCGCTTGCGATCCGCGCTTCAAAGCAGGCGGTTTATGCGGGGCTGGGTGAAGAAAACCTCGCGAAGGCGATTGGCACCATGTATCCGGCGCAGGCGCGCAATCGCGATAGCCAGGATTACATCGAAGGCCCGAAAGCCTTCGCCGAAAAGCGCAAGCCGAATTGGCGGAATATGTAGGGCAAGCGCTATCGGTAGCGTGCCGCCGTAATGAACTGGCTGAAGGCCTCGCACCAGATTAGCACGCTGGTATAGGCTTCAATATCAACATCCTGGGGCACGCCCAGGATGAAGCCGTTGAAGATTTTCACTTCCCCTACCTGTACGGATCTTGGCTTGATGGCGACAAAAGCAGCCTTATTGGCCACAAGCTCGGGCGTCAAATAAAGGCGATAATCCGGCCCCGGCGCCAGGCGCCCGCGATGCACAATCTGCCGTGGCGCAAGGTAGATATCGCCCTGACCCCAATGGAGCGCATCGCTGCCTGGGTGGTTACGATCAAACCTGGCTTGATACCGCGCCCCTGCCTGTGCCGCGTCCAATTCTCCCGATTTCGGGGCGGGTGGCGCGGTCAGGATGGGCAACGCATAAATGCCGCCTGCAAAGCCAAGCCCCAAGGCGGCAAGATGGGATGCCCCCAGCAGCGCTGCCCGGCGCGCCCGCATCATAAGCCCCGTTCCGCCTTGGTCGCGGCCAGATCATCCTCGATAAAGCCTTGGATGATTTCTTCCATCGGTTCCTGTTCCTTAAAGCCAAAGCGGCGCGCCCTGGTGGCCGCAAAAGCGCCGGGCCAGCCATTGACGATGTCAAACACTTCCTTGTCGAAGACAAAGCCAACCTTCTCCCGCGCCGCCTTTCCAGCCACTTGTTCCAAAGCGCCCAGGATTTTTGCGACTGTTAGGCTGCGGCCTGGCGGGTTGATGCCGCGGTCAAGGCCAAGCGGCGCGGTATCCATCGCGGCTGCGTGCAGGAACCATTCAATCGTGGCGCGGGGCGAACAAATCCATACCGCGAAATCATCCGGCACCGGACAATTCGTCTCAAGCCCCAGCAAGGGTTCACGCACAATGGCGGACACGAAAGATGATGCTGCCTTATTGGGCCGGCCCGGGCGGACCATCACGGTTGGCAGGCGCAGGTTCACCGCATCAAGGAAGCCGCGGCGGGAAGCGTCATGCAGCAGCAATTCGCCAATGGCCTTTTGCGCGCCATAGGAATTGGTCGGGATTTGCCGGCCATCATCCGGCACCACCGCATCCTGACCGCCGCCGAAAGACGCAACCGAAGATGTGAAAATCACGCGCGGCCTGGTGCCAAGCGCGCGGCAGGCGGCGAGCACCGCTAGCGTCCCATGCAGATTGACCTTCATCCCCAAATCGAAATCCGCTTCTGCCGCGGCACTCACCACCGCAGCCAGATGGAATACCACCTCGGTCCCCGTCGGGATGGCTGCGGCCACGGCGGCGTGGTCCGCCACATCGCCGCCAAGGCAGGTCACCGGGAAGGGCGCCGGAAGCGTGGCAGGCGCGGCAAGGTCGAATAGCGTGAGGCCCGTGATGGCCCGCCCGCCCAGTGCGCCATCCTTGGCGAGCCGCGTCGCCAATTTACGCCCCAAAAAGCCAGCCCCGCCCAGAATGGTGATCCGCATCGCTTTGCCCTCCCGTTACAGTGCAAGGTTTGGCGCGCGGCGCGGAAGGGCGCAATATGGGCACATGATCGAAAAGCGCCCTTTCCGTTATTTCCTGAACCGCAATCATGGCGTCCCCGGCATCGCGGTACTCCCAGAATCTGGCTATGCGCGCGCCAAGGCGGAAATCATGACCTGGCCGGGCTATGCGCCGACCCCACTGGTCGCGCTGGATGCCATCGCCAATGCCATCGGCGTGGCGCGGCTGCATTACAAGGATGAGGGCGGGCGCTTCGGCCTTGCCTCCTTCAAGGCGCTGGGCGGGGCTTATGCGGTGATGCGCGTGCTGCAAGCGGCACTCGCCAAGCGGGATGTGGCGCGGGAGGCAGCGAGCGCCGATCTGATCGAAGGCCGCTACAAGGACACCACGGCGAAGATCACGGTTTGTTGCGCGACAGATGGCAATCATGGGCGGTCTGTTGCCTGGGGCGCGCAGCGCTTTGGCGCGGCTTGCGTGATTTTCGTGCATGAGACGGTCAGCCAAGGCCGGCGCGATGCCATCGCCAAATATGGCGCGGAGATTCGCGTGGTGCCGGGCAATTATGATGACGCCGTGCGTGAAGCGCAGAAGCAGGCCGAGGCTAATTCCTGGTTCGTCGTCTCCGACACTTCATATCCCGGCTACACGGAAGTGCCGCGCGATGTGATGCAGGGCTATCGGCTGATGGCGGATGAAGCTGCGGACCAGATCAGTGAAGCACCCACGCATGTTTTCATCCAAGGCGGCGTGGGCGGTGTAGCGGCGGCGGTTTCGGTGCAAATGCGCGCGCGTTTTGGCGCCGGCGTGAAGCTGATTGTCGCTGAACCCGACAAGGCTGATTGCCTGCTGGCGAGTGCGGAGGCTGGCGAACCCGTGACCGTGCCGGGCGATCTTGATACCCTCATGGCCGGGCTTGCCTGTGGCGAGCCTTCCTTGCTGGCGTGGCAGGAATTGGAACGCGGGGCCTTCGCCTTCATGTCCGTATCAGATGAAAGCGCGGTGGAATGCATGAAGCTACTCGCGCATCAGACGCCACCGATTGTGGCGGGCGAAAGCGCGGTGGCTGGCTTGGCGGCGCTGCTGCTTGCGATGCAGGAACCCTATGCGCGTGCGGCGCTTGGCCTTGGGCTCGATAGCCGCGTGCTGCTGTTCGGCACGGAAGGTGCCACCGATCCGGAAGTCTATGACAGGCTGCTGAAGGGCTAACCCGAAGCGTCAGCCCGCGAGCAGCGCATCCAACTTGCCCGCGCGGTCCAAAGCCACAAGATCATCCGAACCGCCGATGGATTTTCCGTTGATGAAAATCTGCGGCACGGTGGTGCGCCCGCCGGAATTCTCAATGGCGCGGCGCCGGGCGTCAGACCCATGCGGCGAGTCATATTCCTGATAGGTGACGCCCTTCTTTTCCAGCAGCGCCTTGGCGCGGGAGCAATAGGGGCAGAAATCGGTGGTGTAGATTTCGATCTTGGCCATGCGCGCAAGATTGGCGTTTAAGTGCCTATGGTCAAGCCGTGCGAAGGCGGGGGTCCGGCACCCGCGCCGCCGCCAGCACCTCCACCCGTGCCGCACCGGCGGCGAGCAAGGCGCGCGCGCAGGCTTCCGCCGTGGCGCCAGAGGTCATGACATCATCCACCAGCAAAACGCGCTTGCCGGCCACGCGCGCGGGGCGGGCAACGCTGAAGGCATCCGCGACCAAAGCCGCGCGCTCGGTCGCGCCCTTATCGCCCAACGGCACCGTGGCGCGGTGCCGGCGCAGCAAATCCGGCACCACGCGCCGGCCCGAAAGCCTGCCCAGCCGTTGCGCCAGCAGCGCTGCCTGGTCATAGCGCCGCGCGATCAAGCGCCGCCAATGCGCGGGGACCGGCGCCAGCATCTCCGCCCCCGCCAACATCTCCGCCCCCGCACGCGCCATGAAGCGCGCGAGTGGCACCGCCATCTCCGTGCGGTCAGCATGTTTGAAGGGCAGGATCAGGCGCTTGGCGCCTTCATCATAGCGCAAGGCCGCGCGTGCCACCGCGAAGCCCGGTGCGCGGGTAAGGCATGGGGTACATAGCAGCGCGCCATCATCACCCCGTTCCGCCTCACCCTCATGCGCGAAGGGCACACCGCAGCGCGCGCAAAACGGGGCGGAGATCAGGTTCAGGCCGCTGAAACAGGTTGCGCAGAAACTGCCCTGGCGTTCCACCTGCGCATCGCAAGTCAGGCAATGCGGGGGAAGCAAAATATCCAGCAATTGCTCCGGCACCCGGGCTAAACTACCCTTAAGGCGGCCCAGCCGGGCGCCGGAGGCGCGCATTCAGTGCCAATGGCCGAAGGGGGCATCGCCATCCTTCGCCACCTCATGCACCAGATCAATCTCCCAGGAGAGGTATTCGCGCATCGCCGCTTCCACCCCGTCATTCCGGTCATAGGGGCGGAGATAGAAATCTGCGCAATCCGCATCTGTTGGATTGCGCCGATCTGCTTCCATCGGCAGCCCCGCCGCGCGCCAAGCCTTGGTGCCGCCTTCCAGGATGAAAACCGGCAGACCAGTCAACGCCGCCGCCTCCGGTGCAGCGAGCCGCGCCAGCGCTGCATCAGGTGCGGCAATCGCAATCAGCCGCGCGCCGGCCAAAGCACCGCGCAGCTTATCCAGCCGCGTGCGAATGGCCCAATGTGCGCCCGGAATATGCCCATCGCGAAAATCAATGGAGCGCGCGAGGTCTATCACCTGCACCCCTCCCTTCACGCTTTCGGCGGCGAGTTCTTCCGGCGTCAGGCTTGGCAGTTTCACCGCCGCCGCTTCCGGGCTCACCGGCTGCCAGGGGCCGGTCGCAAGCGTGCCGGCCAGCCCATCGGTCAGCACCATCACCTCCCAACCGCCCAATTGCCTGAGCCAGCCGGCGGTCATGCGCGCGCGCGTGCCTGTGTCATCCACCAGCACAATGCGCGCATGGCGCACCGCGACCCATTGATCGGTGGCTTGCACCAATTGCCCACCGGGCGCTGAACGGCTGCCCGGCATATGCCCCGCCGCATATTCCGCAGGGTCGCGCACATCCAGCACATAGGTGCTGCG
>CAMCZJ010000241.1 GCA_945886995.1 Asaia bogorensis | reverse complement strand
AGTCATAAGACAAGCAGATCACGTTCAGATGGAATCATCTGAACGTGTGAAGATGCTCGAAAAACACCGATGTAGAGCGGGTTGCGTGAACCCATGTGAACGCAACACGCTCTAGCCGAATTGTGCCGCGCCCTGCCTCGGCATGGGCAGCTGATCGCCCGGTGTCACCAAAACGCGGGTCACGCCAATCACCTGCCCCAGATTGCCGGCAATCAGCGCGGCCATGCCGGGTTCAAGCTCATGGCAGGTGATGGTGATGTCCATCTCCTCCCCCACGCGGCGGGCTTGAAAAAGATCGGGGGTCACATCGCGCTTGGCGAAGGGCTGCAGAAGGCGCGGCAGCAGGCCGGGGCTTGCTTCAGCGCGCAGATCAAAACGCGTGTGAAATGGTTCAGATAGCATGGTTATGGTCCGGTTCATTGTGGCGGGGCGGTCAAGAAAGGGCGGCCACCTACAAGGCACGCAGACCCAAAGCCCGGCGCCTTCAGACGGCCGCGGCGGTAATTCGGAACGAATGCGCCCTTGGAACCATGAACTGTTTCTAGCACATCCTGCGGCCAAGGCAAAGAAACGGCGCGCCTGGGGGAAAGGCGCGCCGCTCAAGTCTTTTTCTGGAGGAGAAGTAATCCCATGTGACGGAAAATCTCGCCGCCAGCGCGATTCTTGTGGCGCGAAAATGCCGAAGCGTTATTGATTTGGCTCAAACAATCGGTTGAGGTTGGCTGCCATGGGGTGGCCTGCTGATCACCGGCAGTTCAGGAGAGATCTTATGGTGCGTGTTGCACTTGTGACTGGTGGCCAAAGGGGCATCGGTGCGGCGATCAGCGAAGGGCTGCAGGCCGCTGGCCGAAGTGTGGTGGCTTCCTATGCCGGTAATGATGCGGCGGCGAAGGCGTTTACCGATCGCACCGGTATTCCCTGCTATAAATTCGATGTCGCCGATTACGCGCAATGTGCCGATGCCATTGCCAGAATTGAAGCCGAAGTCGGCCCCATCGAAATTCTTGTGAACAATGCCGGCATCACGCGCGATGCCACCATGCGCAAGCTGAACCGCGATATGTGGGATGCGGTGATAGATACAAACCTTGGCTCCTGCTACAATCTTTGCAAGCTGGTCTGGGAAGGCATGAATGCACGCAAATTTGGCCGCATTGTAAACATCGGTTCGGTGAATGGTCAGGCCGGGCAATATGGCCAGGTGAATTACGCCGCCGCGAAATCCGGCATTCATGGCTTCACCAAGGCCTTGGCGCAGGAAGGGGCGAAGCTTGGCATTACCGTGAATGCGGTCGCCCCCGGTTATGTGGATACCGAAATGGTGCGCGCCGTGCCGCCCGATGTTCTGGAAAAGATCATTGCGCGTATCCCGCGTGGCCGGCTTGGCAAGGCGGAAGATATCGCCCGCGGTGTTGTGTTCCTGACATCCGATGATGCGGATTTCATCACCGGGTCCACGCTGTCCATCAATGGCGGGCAGCATATGTATTGATGCCCCAGGGGGCGTCAGAGCATGTCCGCTTCGCATCCGCTCATCGGGCATGCTCTGGGTTTTTATTTGGTCGCATTTTCCGAGTCGCCAAGCGTTACCTTCTTGGCTTGAAAATGCTCTGCCCCCTGGAATAAGCGCGGCGCCATGGCATGCTGCCCCTTTCATCACGGGGAAATGCCATGGGCTACGCCATACTTGCTTTCGATGGTGCCGATAAAAGCCGCCGCGCCGCGGCTATGGATCGCCACCGGGCGGTGATCAGCCGCTGGGCTGAAGATGGGCGGATGCCCTTCGGTACGCCGCTTTTCACCGCTGAATGGCAGCCCTCCGGGTCGCTGATGATCCTGGATGTGCCGGATATGGCCGGCCTTCGCGCCTATTTGGCGGAAGAACCCTTTTCGGTTGAAGGTGTTTGGGGGGATATCCGCATCCTGCCCTTCCGCATTGCCCCGCTTCCCTATCCGCGCCTGCCCAAGCCCGGCGATCCGGTGGCAAGCACGCGCACCCACACCGTCGCCATCGCCTATGATGGCACGGATGCTGCGGCACCCGCCCGCAGGCAAGCCGCCCGCGGGGCGCATATCGCGCGCATGCAGCCCATGGCCGCCGATGGCACGCTCGCGATTGGTGGTGCCATTCTGGATGAGGCGGGGGAGCGCATGATCGGTTCCATCACCGTCACCCGCCACGCGACCGATGAAGCGGCGCGTGCCTGGATGGCCGAAGACCCCTATGTGAAGGGCCGCGTCTGGCAGGACATCACGCTGCATGCCACGCGCCTTGCCGCGCTGCCCTATCGGCCTTTGCCTGGGGCTGCCTGATGGCGCTGGTGGAATATGCCGATGCCGTGCCCGAAGTGCGCGCGGTATTTGATGACATCAAGGCCGCGCGTGGGGTGGCTGATGTCAATAATTTCTGGAAGGCGCTGGCGGTGCATCCGCCCACGCTGAAGCGCACCTGGGAAAGCCTGAAGCAGGTGATGGCGCCGGGTGCGCTCGACCCGCTGACCAAGGAAATGCTTTATCTGGCGGCGTCGGCTGCGGCGGGCTGTGCTTACTGCACCGCGTCCCACACCGCTGCCGCCCGCGCCAAAGGCATGACGGACGCCATGCATGGCGAATTGCTGGCCGTGCTTGGCATGGCGGCGGAAACCAATCGCCTTGCTGAAGCGCTGCGCGTACCGATAGACCAGGGTTTATAACGCTGGTCAAAAAAAACCCCGAGGTCGCCCCCGGGGTTTTCCATCCAGGCCGTCAGGGCCTGATCAGTTGTTGTTGCGCTGACCCATGAAGGACAGCAGCAGCTGGAACAGGTTGACGAAGTTCAGGTAAAGGCCAAGCGCATCCATCACGCTCCGCTTACCGGCTTCATCCGTGCCTTCCGCATAGGCGAATTGAATGTAATCCGCCTTGATGCGCTGCGTGTCATAAGCCGTGAGGCCAACGAACACGACCACGCCAATCACGCTGATCGCAAAGGCCAGCGCGGAAGACGCCAGGAAGATATTGACCACACCCGCGATCAGAATGCCGATCAGGCCCATGATCATGAAGCTGCCAAAGCGCGTCAGATCTGCCTTGGTGGTGTAGCCATACAGGCTCACTGCCGCGAACATCGCCGCCGTGATGAAGAAGGTGCTGGCGATGGACTGGCCCGTATAGCGCAGGAAGATGTTCGAAAGGCTCGCGCCCATACAGGCGGCGAATACCCAGAACAGCGCCTGCGTCGCGGGGCGCGAGAGCTTGTTGATGCCAAAGGACAGCACCAGGATGAAGGCGAGCGGCGAGAGCATCGCGGCCCAGCCCAGAATGGTCGGTTCAATGATGCGCGCGCCATTGGCGGCGCGGGTCGCGGACCAAAACATCTCCCGTAGCTCGGGCGAGGAACCGATCACATAGGCAACAATGCCGGTGACCAGCAGGCCGGACGCCATCCAGTTATAGACGCGGAGCATATATGCCCGCAGCCCGGCATCAATCGCGGCCGCATCGGCTGCGACGGGGCGACCCCAGCCGGTGGAAAAACGCGTGTCGGGACCAAAGGCCATGACGAAAACAACTCCTGTTGGTGGGGTGGATTCCCCTTTGGAGATGATATGGAGAGATAGTAATCTAAATCAATAGGGCAGGGCGGGGCGCCCGCGGATCGGCAGGCGCCCCTGCCTGTTTCAACGCTCTGCCGGCTCCACGCGGATGGCGATGGCTTCGGCGATGGCAACATCCACCTGGTCACCAACGCGGAGCGTCTTCAGGAATTCCCGCATTTCGGGGGCGCGCACCGCGACCGTCCGTTCCACACGGGACGGCCCGACGAAGCTCACCATGTTATTGGTGGTATCCACGGCAGTTATGCGCACCCTGGCGCGGGTGGCAGCCACAGCGCCCATGCCGGGGCGCGCCCCGGGTTCGGCCCGCGTCGCGCCCACGACGGCTTCGGGTTCAAGGCTGCTGCCCGGGGCGGCCATGCGCACCGCGACCGCTTCTTCAAAATGCAGCCGCACGCGATCGCCACGACGAATCTGGGCGAAATTCCTCACTTCCGGGCCAAGTTGAAGGGTTTGCGGCTTATTGTCCGGGCCGCGCACCACAATGGTGCGGGTGCGCGCATCCACCCGGTCCACCGCCGCCACCATTTCGCGCGTGGTGGAGGCTACCACCGGCGGTTCTGGGGCTGGCGCGGCGCAGCCGATCAATGCCAGCAGCGGCAGGGCGAGCACGGCGCCTTGGCGCAGGCGCGCGGAGAGGGTTGAGAACATGATTTGGCTTTCCTTCCTGTGGGCCCAGAGTTCCATAGGCCGAGACTCAACACGGGGGATTAACGCATAACCCGGGCCGAGCGGCAATGGGCTTGCCGCGCCCTCACGCCGCGCCTTCCTGCCAATAGCCCTGATGCGGCAGGGCGCCTTCCGCTTCCAGGCAGGGGCCAACCACATCCACGCGTTCCGCCGCGCTATCCAGAACCGCCCGGCAGGAAAGGGATAGCCCCGCCGTATGGGGCTGCGCGTTGCGCAAATGCAGGATGGCACCGGCGGAAAGCCCATAAACCGCACGCCCGACGCCTGTGTAGAAAATCGCCGCCGAACACATGGCACAGGGTTCGCCCGAGGAATAAATCGTGGCGGCGCGCAGCACATCGCGCGGCAGGCCGGCCCGCAGCACGGCATGCAGCGCATTCATTTCGGAATGCGCCAACGTCCCGCCGCCGCCCTTGCCCTGGGTGGACCCGGCCTCGGCCAGCACTTTTCCCGTTTCATCCGCGATCACCGCAGCGAATGGGCGATCACCGCGTGCGCGCGCTTCTCCGGCCAGCGTAAAAGCGCG